>NZ_JBRKJK010000006.1:0-249445 GCF_052983295.1 Porticoccus sp. GXU_MW_L64
TTTTGGGCAACACGTGCTGCAGCACCAGCGCCATAAACGTCTCGCCGGGCAAGGAGCGGGTTTTGAGGGTGTTGGTGGCACTGTCTTTGTACTGGAACGTCACCGTCTGCCCATCGTCAACGAGGATGTTGCGATCACTGATGACACCGCTTGAACCAGGCAAAGCACATGGAGGTAAGTTCCCTCCCCTTGACCCATATCATGTTGCCGACAGCCGACAGCCCGTAAGGTCACACTACCGATGTCCGCGCTGACCTGCCATGATTCCTCAACCGTCCACCCCACAACTGGCTGCTATTCCCGTCAACTACCACTTTGTGACCAATCCCCCTGCCTGTCACAAACCTCTGGAGCGGATACAGTTGTCGGCAGACCGAGGGGAGTTTGGCCTTTCGTTTTCGATCAACGGCAACGATTGCCAGCAACAACTGGAATTATTGCCCCGTGAACTGGCCCTGTACAAACAACAATTGAGAGACACAGCCGTCAGCCAGATATGGCTTACCGGCGGCCAGCTGCACAACATCGCCCCCGCCGACCTCACCTGTTTCTGCTACCTGATCAACAATCACCTGCGCGGCAACACCCACAAGGCCATTTATGGCATCGAAATAAACCACGACCATATTGACCCAGAAACCCTTGCCCTGCTCCACGGCCTGCATTTTCGCCGCCTGAAAATCCGCTTCGACTACAGTGCGGAACTGGACAAAGGGGGCTGGATGCAGCGGGTGGACAACACCATATCCACCCTGGACAACGCCGGGTTCAGAGATATTATCTGTCAGATCAACCTGGCAAATTTCAGCGGCCCCGATGCCCTTAATCGCCTGCTGCTCAGCCTGCAACTGTACAACCCGCAACAGATTGAACTGGTGGGCATACCGGAAGACTCGGCGCACGCCCCTATTGAAAGCCAAAAGACCTACCTGAACCTGCTCAAACGCGCTCAACAAAGGGGCTATCAAATATTGGGCAATCAAGTGCTGGCCGCCCCCGACAGCCGTCTGCAGCATTTATATCAGCAGCGGAAACTGCGCTTTACCCCCTGGGGTTACTGCTCTGATCAACTGACAGGCTGGCTGGGACTGGGTTTGTCTGCCCAGGGCAATACCGGCAACCTGTACTACCGCAATTGTGGTGATCTGAATTGTTACCGCACAAAACTGGAAAATGGCTCCCCACCCCTGCACTGGTACGGCCAGCTGCCGGAGCAGCGGGCTGGCACGGAAAGCATCGTGCAGTCCCTGCTGTGCTACGGCGAAGTCAGCAATGATCAACTGACCCGCCTTGCCGGTGATGGCCACCAGCACGCCTCTGCTGCCATAGCCCGTGCCTGCGAACGCCTGTGGCTGGAACCGAATCAGCAACAGTGGCAATTGACCTCATCAGGCCGAGTGGGGCTGCGGCAGCTCCTCCGGGACCTTCAGCAGACAACTCTCAAACCATAGCCAGTCAATTGGCAGGATAACGGTTGGTGAACACGGAATTACCCCCTATAATTCCCTGCAAATCAACACTGTGGACGCCAGATGAATAATCCAGCCGTAGACCAGAAGTGCCCCCACAGCCAGGTGAGCTGTGGCGACTGCCGTATGAACGCCCTGTGTCTGCCCCTGGCACTGCAAAATGACGAAATCGACCGTCTGGATAACATCGTGCAGCGCGGTCGCCCCTTCCACAAGGAAGACCACATTTACAACGCTGGCGGTGATTTCAAATCCGTTTACGCGGTACGCAGTGGCTGCATCAAGTCTTACTACATCAACGACGATGGCCAGGAGCAGGTCACCGGTTTTCACCTGCCGGGGGAGATTTTTGGCGTCGATGGCATCGGCCACAGCCGCTACGTAAACTCTGCTATTGCCCTGGAAACCTCTGCCATCTGCGAAATCCCCTTTTCCCGGCTGGAGGAATTGAGTATGCAAATCCCCTCCCTGCAACGGCACTTTTTCCAGCTGATGAGCCGGGAAATCACCAACGACCAGCAATTGATCACCCAACTCAGCAAAAACAGCGCTGAAGAGCGCATTGCCACCCTGATACTCAGCATCTCCAGCCGCAACGCCCGCCGCAAACTGTCCAGCACCCAAATTCGCCTGCCCATGTCACGAGCAGATATTGGCAATTATCTGGGCCTGACTGTGGAAACCGTCAGCCGGGTATTCAGCCGCTTCCAGAAACAGGAAATTCTGGCGGTGGATAAAAAGGAAATTGAAATACTGGATGTGGATAAACTGCGGGAATTGTCGAACGGCTAAACACTGAACGAGATTGCCACACGGCGATGACGGATTACTTTTCTCCCGTCATTGCGAAGGAGCGGAGCGACTGCGGCAATCTCCATCCAATTACGACATTCTCTCGATCCCTCTGTCACACCAAACGAGATTGCCACATCGCCTACGGCTCCTCGCAATGACGAAAATGTGGTTCTTACTGCGTCATTGCGAGGTAAGCGATTTCAGAACTTGTAACCCACCGAAATCATAAACACCACCGGATCAATATCCACTTTCTTGGCCAGCGCGCCCAGACCCTCAAGCTGGAAAGTGGCATCCGCGTCGATATCCGCGTACCAGACGCCCGCATTCACCAGCCAGTTGTCATCGATGCTGTAATCCACACCCACCTGGGCAGCAATACCAATGGAATCGTCAATATCCAGTGTGGTTGGCGCCACACCTTGCAAGGTGCTGGATGCCTGCTCCGAGAAGAACAGCGTGTAATTCACACCCAGGCCCACGTAGGGCTGCCAGGCACTGCTGTTATCCATAGGGAAGTACTGCACACTCAAAGTCGGTGGCAGGTGTTTGGTGCTGCCGGCGTTGATAACGCCAAAACCCAAAGCGCCGGTATCCGAGGTAATGTCGTGCTCAAAGGGCGTGGCAGCCAGCAATTCAATGGCCCAGTTGTCGGTGAGCATATAGGTGGCGGTAATGCCAAAAGACTCGTCGCTTTCCACCGATGCTGAGGAATTTGCAATGTCTGCACCGTCCAGCGCCAGGGGGCCGCTACCGCTGCCCGGTTGTACCGATGCAACACCGGCACGGACAAAAAAATCACCGGCTTCGTGAGCGGTTGCAGCGGTGGCGCCCAGTAACAGAGCACCCCCCAGAGCGGCGTTGACAGCCAGTGACAGAGCTTTGCGATTTTTCATGGTTCTTTCTCCAGAAGATGATCAATATTTCTGGCGTCATTAAACTGCCGATAGGAGTTTTGGTAATTGATCTGGATTAAAAACCCGCTATAAAAAGTACTCGAAAGAGGTACAAATATTTTCACTTTTTAGCGGTCAAAGGCAGGAACAATAACAGGAGAACTGTATGTGTCGTTTTGCGCTTTATCTGGGTAATCGGTCCATTCCTGTGAGTGCCCTGGTGACGGAACCGGAGCACTCGCTGATTCACCAGAGCTACCAAAGCCGCGAACGCAGCGAGCCGCTGAATGGCGATGGCTTTGGCGTTGCCTGGTACGCGGATAAAGACCCGCAGCCCGCCCTTTTTAAAGACATATCCCCCGCCTGGAGCAATACCAACCTGCGCCACCTGGCCAGGGTCACGCAAAGCCGCTGCATTCTCGCCCACGTACGCGCCGCCACTGCCGGGCTGCCAGTGACCTACACCAACTGCCACCCGTTTGCCGAACAGCAGTTAAGTTTTATGCACAACGGTGAGTTGAGTTGCTTTACCCACAAGCGCCGACAGTGCCTGGCCATGCTGTCCGACCGCGCTTATCGGGTGATCAAAGGCACTACTGATTCGGAATTTCTGTTCGCCTTGTTTTTGGACAACTACTGGCAGCTGCAGAACGACGAGCCATTACAGCGGCTGCAACGGGCCATAACAGCCACTATTCAACAGACCAGGGAGTTGTGCGATAAAAACGACTACGGCACCAGCACCCTCAATCTGGTGGTTGCCGACGGCAGCCGGGTTGTGGCCAGCCGTTACACCGATGGCACACCGGAAGAAGCCAATTCGCTGTACGTGCAGTGCGGCGGCAGCTATTGCTGCAAGAACGGTCATTGCAGTATGGAAAGCAAAAATGACCAACACCGTGCGGTGATTATTACCTCGGAAGGGTTAAACGATGATCCGCAGTGGCAGCAGGTGCCGGTAAATTGTTTGGTGACAGTGAGCGATGGGCTTGAGGTGGAGATAACAGAGATTTAGGGTTGCAGATTGCTCAGATTCTAATAATGCGGCACAGGGATATGCCGCCGCTGGCGAAGCCAGCGCAAGATCAATAAAATCAAGCACTTCCGCGCAAGTGCGTTACTTTCTTTTATGTGAAAGTATTGCCGGGTTAATAGTCGGACTACTTTTTACGTCGCAGCGGTGTAAAGCCTTCTTCTTTGGTGCTGTCGTGCAGCGGTTTTTTCCCTGTGCGGCGTCTGGCAAGCGGTTTTTTAACACCACCGGTTTTGGCACTTTTCTTTGCCAGCTTTTTCTTTTTGCTACCCGCCGCCTTGCCAGAGGCCTTGAGTTTTTTGGGCCCCTTGTATTTACCGGTCAGCCCTTCCACCGTGCGGCGTTCAAAACGGATTTTCAGATAGCGTTCGATGGAGGACATCAGGTTCCATTCGGTGGAGGTAATAAACGATATCGCCGTGCCCTGCTCCCCGGCGCGACCGGTGCGGCCAATGCGGTGTACGTAGTCGTCACCGCTGCGGGCCATATCAAAATTCACCACCAGGCCAACCCCCTGCACATCCAGGCCGCGAGCCGCCACATCGGTGGCCACCAGCACGTCCAGTTGACCGCGACGCATTTGCTGCATGACGTGGTTGCGTTCGTCCTGCAACAAGTCGCCGTGCAAAATACCGGCGCGCAAATCGCTGTTGTACAGCCAACCCGCCAGTTTTTCCGCCCCCGCTATGGTGTTGGTGAACACTACAGTTTTTTGCACATTCTCCTGGGCAAGCAGTTTCAGCAGCAGTTTTTGTTTGTGCTCGATGTCATCCGCCAGCACAATTTGCTGCTGAATACTGCTGTGGCGGGAGCGCACATTGTCCACGGCTATGGTCTGCGGGTTATTCAGCACAGCATCCGCCACTTTGCGAATACCGCGATGCTTCAGAGTTGCCGACAGCAACAGGGTCTGGCAATCCGGATTACAGGCATTGGCAATGGTCAGCACATCGTCGCTAAAGCCCATATCCAGCATGCGGTCGGCTTCGTCCAGCACCAGCACTTCCAGATCGGAAAAATCTGCCGAGCCTTTTTCCAGGTGTTCGAGAATGCGCCCCGGCGTGGCGATAACAATTTCCGGATTTTTGCGCAACATGGCTTTTTGAAAGCGAAACTCCTGGCCACCGGTAATCACATCCGCCTTCAGGTGGGTCATTTTTTTCAGCTTGATGCAGTGCGCCAACACCTGCCGCGCCAGCTCCCGGGTGGGGGTCAATACCAGCGCCCGAGTGCCGGTTTTGGGAGCATCGGTTTGCAAAAAGCGTTGCAACATGGGCAGCAGAAATGCGGCACTTTTACCACTGCCGGTTTCAGCGGTAACCAGCAAATCATCGCCTTTTAAGGCGGCGGGAATTACCTGTTGCTGCACCGGGGTGGGTTGCTTGAAGTCCTCTTTGTCCAGCGCCTGCAACAAGCGGGAATCCAGGCCATGGTTTTCAAACGCTGCAAAGCTGGAGTCGCTCACTTTTCGCCCCCCATACAATTTGGCGATGCCGGTGCCTCACCACTGCTGGCCCATTCCTCAGGGCTAAAGGTATGCAGAGCCAGGGCATGCACACCGGCAGCCAATTCATCCGCCAACAGTGCGTACACCGCCTGATGACGTTGCACCGGGCGCTTGTTGTCAAAGTCCTGTGTCACCACTACCACCTTAAAGTGGGTTTCGGAATTCGGCGGTACAGCGTGCATATGGCTTTCGTTGAGCACTTGCAGATGCTGCGGCTGGAATTCAGCTTGCAGCTTTTGTTCAATGATATGTTGTACAGACATGAGCGGGTTCAGGGCAGCGCCTTTTAAGAAAAAGAAAGGCGCGCATTATACATGTTGTTCCGGCTCTGCCAGCCATCGGCGCAATTGCTGTATGGGCAGTCGAGCGGATTTTTCTTCCGGCACTGCCAGGTAGTAAGCCTGGTCGCACATCAAATCGGCGCTGCAAGCTCGCACCAGTTGTTGGCCGGCCAACTCATCACGGACAAAATAAGACGGCAAAACCGCCACTCCCAACCCCTGCAATGCCGCCTCCAGCAACAGCTGGAAATACTCAAGCCTGGGGCCCGGAAAGTCATTTATCTGGTCGCTGCTAAAGCCCGATTTTTGCAACCACAAATGGGATGAAGATAACTCCCCGGTCTGGTGCAGCAACGGCAATTTGGCAATATCCTTGCGCTCGGTAAAGGCTTTGCCGCCGGTTTTGGCCAATAGCTGCGGCTTGCACACAGCCAACAGGGTTTCGGTCATCAGCAGTTGGCTTTGCAAACCCGGCCAGTGGCCACTGCCAAACAAAATAGCCAGGTCGTAATCCCGCGACGCCCCGTAAATCCGTGCCATATCCGTATTCAATTCGAATTCTACCGGGGGTTGCTGGCCGCCTTTGCCCATACGGGGCAACAACCAGCGGCTGACCAGGGCGGGTTCCACCGCCAAAACCAGAGGCCGAACCTGGCCACTGGCGGCGTCCCGGGAAATAGATTCCAGCCTATCCAGCAAAGGCTTTAGCTCCGCTGCATAACTCGCCCCTTCTACAGTCAGGCTTACCCCCTGCTTGCTGCGCATAAATAGTTGCAGGCCAAGGAACTGTTCCAGATTCTTGATTTGGCGACTTACCGCGCTTTGAGTCAGGCACAGTTCATCCCCGGCTTTGGTAAAACTCAAATTCCTGGCGGCGGCTTCAAAGCATTCCAGGGACATCAAGCTGGGGATATGTCTACTCATACTCGTTTACCGCTATAAATCGCACACTACACTGTAAGCATGATTTCAATATTGCTTGCTGTGACCGTATGCAGCATGGATGCTGCATCCGAGCCTACAGGGATGTACTTGCGGCGTGTCACAGCAAGCAATATTGGAATCATGCGCTTACGGAGTGCAACATTATCCATGACTTTTTGGAATGACCCTACCACAAACAATCGCTTGCCCGCCATGCTCGCTTCGCTAAAGTAACCACACCTGAAACTTCTCCGGAAACAAACCATGGCAACTTGCGGTGAATTACTGGCGAAATACTTGGAGGCCTACGGCATCGATACCGCCTTTGGCATTCCCGGCACCCACACCATCGAGCTGTACCGTGGCCTGCCACAAACCAACATTCGCCACCTTACCCCCCGCCACGAACAGGGCGCGGGCTTTATGGCCGATGGCTATGCCCGAGTCACCGGCAAGCCCGCCGCCTGCCTTACCGTATCCGGCCCCGGCGCCTACAACATCGCTACAGCCATGGGCCAGGCGTTGCAGGATTCCGTACCCATGCTGGTGATTTCCGCCGACAACAACAGCTGGGAAAAAGGCCTTGGTGAAGGCCGTTTGCACGAAACCCGCAACCTGCAAGCGGCCATGGCCGAGTGTTCGGTGTGGAGCCACACCCTCAGCCGCCCGGACGAACTGCCCAAAGTGATGGCTCGCACCTTCGCCATTTTTGCCAGCCAGCGCCCCGGCCCGGTGCACATCAGCGTACCGCTGAACGTGATTACCGCCAACGCCGATCATGTAGCGCTGGAAACCTGGCCGCTGCCCAGCCGCCCGGCTCCTTCCAATCTAGCCTTATTTGAAGCCATCCCCCTGCTAAACAGCGCCCAACGTCCGGTTCTGGCTTTAGGCGGTGGCGCTGCTGATGCAGTGCAGGCCATTCGCGCACTGGCAGAAAAACTGGATGCCCCGGTAACCCTCACCCACAATGCCAAAGGGCTGTTACCACCGGGCCACCCACTGTTGGTCAACACCAGTCCTTCTTATCAGCCGGTTCGCGAGCTGTATCAAAACGCGGATGTCATTCTCGCGATCGGTACCGAATTCAGCGAAACCGATTACGACTTTTTCTTTAACGGCGAATTTCATTTAGGCAAGGCCAAGCTGATACGCATCGATATCGACAGCACCCAGCTTACCCGCAATGTACGCCCGGATGTGGCCATTTGCGCCGATGCCCGCCACGCCATTGGCGGCCTGTTGCCCCTGATGGATCTGACGGAGCGCAATGGCGCAAACCGTACTGCACAGGTCAAAAAACAACTGGCCTCACTGAACCACAGTGGCTATCAGGCCTTTCTGGACAGCATCCAACAAGCCCTGCCCGGCGCCATCCTGATTGGCGACTCCACTCAACCCGCGTATTTTGCCGCCGCCCAATACGACGCCCCGGCACCGCGCCGTTTTGCCAGCGCCGCCACCGGTTACGGCACCCTGGGCTACGCCCTGCCCGCCGCCTTTGGCGCAAAACTGGCACAGCCGGAATTACCGGTGGTGTGCCTGATTGGTGATGGCGGTTTGCAATTTACCATCAACGATTTATCCACTGCGGTGGAAGCAGAAATTCCTGTGGTGGTGTTGGTGTGGAACAACCAGCGCTACGAAATGATCGCCCAGAATTTTGAAAGCGCGGGCATGGAGCCCATCGCCTGCGACATTCACACGCCGGACTTTTTAACCATCGCCAAAGGCTACGGCTGCCCGGCATACCGGGCTCGCAATCTGCAAGAACTGGGTGAACAAATGCAGCTGGCACAGCAACAAAAAGTGCCGACGATTATTGAAGTTTGCGAGAAAGATTTTATTTGATTTGTTTGACGTTGGAAGTTGGACGTTCGACGAATGCCGAATCGCACTTTTGTCCAGCATCCAACGGCCAGCATTGAAACGAAGCTTGAGGCCAGGAATACGCTACTGCTTGCCGTGACACGCCGTGCATACATCCCTGTAGGCTCGTCGCCAGCATCCATGCTGGCCACGGTCACAGCAAGCAGTACCGCATTCCAGGCCGGTGCCCAAGTTAAACAATAAACGGACAAAATATGACCTTTGAAACCAAAATCAGCGATGTAGCCAAACGCCTGGACGGTGATGCCAGCGACGTCTGGGCGGTGCACGATAAAGCCTGCGCCATGGCCTACAACGGTGACGATGTGATTTTGCTGTCGGTGGGCGACCCGGACCTGGACACCCACCCGGACACCATCGAACACGTTGTTGGCAAGCTGCGCGAAGGTCGCACCCACTACTCCCCCAGCAATGGCGAAGACAGCCTGCGCCGCATTATCGCCGATGTGGAAGACCGCGCCGCCCGCCGCCCCTGCTCCGTGGACGAAGTGCTGATATTCCCCGGCGCCACCAACGCCATATACGCGGTTATGCGCACCCTGCTTAATGAGGGAGACGAAGTCATTCTGGCGGAGCCCATGTACATCGGCTACCACGGCATTTTCGACAGCATTGGCGCCCGACAGGTACGCATACCCCTGAACGCCGCCGATAATTTTTCTCTGAACATGGAAAAACTGAAAGCCGCTGTCACCGACAAAACCAAGGTGATTTTTATCAACACCCCGGGAAATCCGGCGGGCAATATGCTCAGCGAAGCGGAGCTGCGAGAGTTGGCAAATTTCAGCTACCGCCATAATATCTGGCTGGTGAGCGACGAAGTGTATTCCATGATCACATTCAAAGAACGCCACAGCTCCCTGCGCAGGGCGGCTGAACGATTGGATAACATTATTATTATCGACGGCCTGTCAAAATCCCACGCCATGACTGGCTGGCGTATGGGCTGGACCGTGGCACCGGAAAGTATCAGCAAGCACCTGCTGAATTTCTCCGCCTCCACCATCTTCGGCTGCTGCCAGTTTGTGCAAGACGCCGCCGCCTACGCCCTGCAAAACGATTCGCAATATATGGAAGAAATGCGCAGCGAATACAAAACCCGCCGCGACTACGTGTGCCAGCGAATCGCCAACATACCCAAATTGAGCTGCCCTACCCCGGATGCGGGCATGTTTGTGATGATGGACATCAGCGCAGTGGCCAACGATGGCCAGGACTTCGCCCACCGATTGCTGGACGCGCAAGGGGTATCGGTATTACCGGGTATTGGTTTTGGTGAGGTGACGCGCAATTTTGTGCGTATTTCGTTGGCGCAACCCATCGAAATTTTGCAACCAGCGTTTGATCGGATTGAACGCTTTATTACTGATTTATAGCGTACCCGTAGCCCGGGTAAAGCGCAGTGGCACCCGGGAACACAGCTCAAACAAAAAACCACCCCGGGTTTCGCTGCGCTTCACCCGGGCTACTGGCTACTGGCTACTGTAAGTGCGCAATGCGCACGCTCTGTTGTCTGTAGCGCGAAGCGCGTCCTATCCCTTACCCAACCATCGACAACATAACCCCCGCCGCAACCGCCGAGCCAATCACACCGGCCACATTGGGCCCCATGGCGTGCATCAGCAGGAAGTTGTGGGGGTTGGCTTCCAGGCCCACTTTGTTGGATACCCGCGCCGCCATGGGTACGGCGGACACACCGGCGGAGCCTATCAGTGGGTTGATGGGGGTCTTGCCGAATTTGTTCATGGCTTTGGCCATCAGCACGCCGCAGGCGGTGCCGATGCAGAAGGCCACCATGCCCAGAGCCAGAATGCCCAGGGTTTCGCCGTTGAGGAATTTATCCGCGCTCATTTTTGAGCCCACACCCAAACCCAGGAAAATGGTAACGATGTTGATCAGCGCGTTCTGGGTAGTATCGCTGAGGCGCGCCACCACGCCACATTCCTTCATCAGGTTACCGAAACAGAACATGCCCAACAGGGGTGCTGCACTGGGCAGGAACAGGGCCACCAGTACCAACAGCGTCAGCGGGAAAACAATTTTTTCCGCCTTGGATACGTGGCGCAGTTGCTCCATTTTGATCTGGCGTTCTTCCGGCGTAGTCAGCGCCTTCATAATGGGCGGCTGGATAATGGGCACCAACGCCATATAGGAGTACGCCGCCACCGCAATGGCTCCCAATAAATCCGGCGACAGTTTACTGGTGACAAAAATCGCCGTTGGCCCATCGGCACCGCCGATAATGCCGATAGAGGCGGCGTCCTGAATGCTGAAATCAAAAATACCGGCAGCACTCAACGCCACCGCACCAATTACCGTGGTAAAAATACCGAACTGGGCAGCCGCCCCCAGGAACAGGGTTTTGGGGTTGGCCAGCATGGGGCCGAAGTCGGTCATGGCCCCAACTCCCATAAAGATAATCAGCGGGAAGATGCCGGATTCAATGCCTACGTGGTAGATGTAGTACATCAACCCGCCGGGGCTCTCCAGATGGCCCAGGGCGTCGTACACCGGTGCCGCTTCAAAACCGGCACCGGGAATGTTGACCAGTACAGTACCGAAACCAATGGGCACCAATAGCAGTGGTTCAAAGCCTTTTTTGATGGCCAGAAACAGCAGGCCAAGGCCCACCACAATCATCACACACTGGCCACCGGTAAGCTGCGACAGGCCGGAGTCGGCCCACAAATTGATCAGGGAGTCCATAGTTGCCTCCCTTAAGCGATGGTGGCCAGAGTAGCACCAACAGCGACCGAGTCGCCCTCCGCCACTTTGATGTCACCGATGGTTCCGGCCCGGGGTGCAGAGACTGCGGTTTCCATTTTCATGGCTTCCAGAACAATAATGGTCTCCCCTTCTGCCACTTGTTGTCCGGGTTTTACCTGCACCTTAAAGATATTGCCAGCCAGGGGGGATGGTATCGGTTCACCACCAGTCACTGGAACGGATGCTTGCGGTGTGGATGCATCGGCAGCATGACCAGACAGCGGCACAATACCGCTGACATCGCCACCGGCATTTACGGTAACGGTGTAGTCGTTACCTTCTACATTGACAGTGTAGATTTCTTCGCCGCTGTCGGTGGTGGCGACATCTTTACCAGTAGGGACGGGCTCAAAGGCCGCCGGATTGTCGCGGTTCTCCAGGAATTTCAAGCCGATTTGCGGGAACAGTGCATAGGTGAGCACATCGTCGATACGGTTATCGCCGCCCACCAGTTCAATGCCTTTTTCGCTGGCCAGCTGTTCCACTTCAGCGCTCAACTTGTCCAGCTCCGGTTCCAGCAGGTCCGCGGGGCGGCAGGTAATGGCCTCTGCGCCATCCAGCACTTTGGCTTGCAGTTCGGCATTCACCGGAGCGGGCGTGGCGCCGTACTCCCCTTTTAGAACACCCTGGGTTTCCTTGGAAATAGACTTGTAGCGCTCGCCGGTCAATACATTGAGCACCGCCTGAGTGCCGACAATTTGCGAGGTGGGGGTGACCAGGGGAATAAAGCCCAGGTCTTCGCGCACTTTGGGAATTTCTGCCAGTACGTCGTCGAATTTGTCCTCAGCGCCCTGATCGCGCAACTGGTTTTCCATATTGGTAAGCATGCCGCCGGGCACCTGCGCCACCAGAATGCGGGAGTCCACGCCTTTCAGGGATCCTTCAAATTTGGCGTACTTTTTACGCACTTCGCGGAAGTACGCGGCGATGTCTTCCAGGGGCTCCAGTTTCAAACCGCTGTCCCTGTCGGTGCCTTCCAAAATAGCCACCAGGGTTTCCGTGGGACTGTGGCCGTAGGTCATGGACATGGAAGAAATGGCGGTGTCTACATTGTCGATGCCCGCCTCGATGCATTTCAGGGCAGTGGCGGTGGACAAACCGGTGGTGGCGTGAGCGTGCAGATGCACCCGCAAATCCGTCTCCGCCTTCAGGCGTTTCACCAGCTCGTAGCCCACATAAGGTTTGAGCAAACCCGCCATATCTTTAATACAAATGGAATCTGCGCCCATATCTTCAATGCGCTTGGCCATTTCCATCCAGGTGTCGATGGTGTGTACCGAGCTGAGCGTGTAAGACAGGGTGCCCTGAGCGTGCTTGCCCACCGTCTTCACCGCTTTGAGCGCGGTTTCCAGGTTGCGCATGTCGTTCATGGCGTCGAATACACGGAACACATCCACGCCGTTGACTGCACAGCGCTCCACAAATTTTTCCACCACATCGTCGGCATAGTGGCGGTAACCGAGAATGTTCTGCCCCCGGAACAGCATTTGCTGAGGGGTGTTGGGCATGGCTTTTTTCAGCTCGCGAATGCGCTCCCAGGGGTCTTCCCCCAGGTAGCGAATGCAGGAATCAAAGGTGGCCCCGCCCCAGGTTTCCAGCGACCAGAAGCCCACCTGATCGAGTTTTTCGGCAATGGGCAGCATATCGTCGATGCGCAGCCGGGTGGCAAACAGTGACTGGTGTGCGTCTCGCAGCACCACATCGGTAATGGAAACTGGATTGTTTGCGGAAGTCGCTTCGGACATAACGTGTTTATCCCCCGGATATATCTACCAATAAAGGCGTAATGTTTAAGACAGTTATAAATTGTTATTGACGACCACGGTGTTTATCCAGCGCGGCCTGGATGATGTTCACCACGCGGGCATCCACAGTGGCGGGGCTGGAACCCGGCTGTGCATCGACCTCACTGGTCAAATCCTCTGGAGACAGGCGATTGACAAGCAGGGACATCACCGTGGTGGCAACCACCAATATGGCAAGGAATACGAATACGGTTCCCATGCCCATAAGCATCAAGTCGGTTCCCTGCTGGATAAGTGAGTCTTTCATTGGTTGCCCTGTGTTTTTGCCGAACTGGTCGGATACTGTAATTAATAACCCGCCAACCCCCTAATAGCAAAAGGTTATGGCGTGCAAACCGAGTGAATATAGCCTTAAGCTTGTCGCAAATGCAATCCCTGCCAAAGTCCAACGCAGGCATTGAGACCATGTCCGAGGAATCATGCCCGGCCTGTATTTGGTACTGGAAAAGCCCTACAATGCGGCCCTTTTTATCGCCCTACTTTTATCGCCACTACCCCAACCAATCTGACAGCATGAGCATCAAACAACAACTTTCCCAGCGCATTCAGGCGGCCATGGCTGCCTGCGACATCCCCACCGACTGCGGCGCCAATATCACCCGCAGCACCAAACCGGAGTTTGGCGACTTTCAGGCCAATGGTGTGCTGGCCGCAGCCAAACGCCTGAAGACCAATCCCCGCGAATTGGCCCAACGGGTATTGGCCGGATTGGACATCAGCGATATGGCATCAAAAGTCGAACTGGCCGGCCCCGGTTTTATCAATATCCACTTGAGCGATGAATTTTTGGGCAATCAGTTGAACGCCCTGTCCGGGGATCAACGCCTGGGCATCGCCGAGCACAGATCACAGACCGTGGTGGTGGATTACTCCGCCCCCAACCTGGCCAAAGAAATGCACGTGGGCCACCTGCGCAGCACCATTATTGGCGATGCGGTGGTGCGCGCCCTGGAGTTTTTGGGCCACAAAGTGATTCGCCAAAATCATATGGGCGACTGGGGCACTCAATTCGGCATGCTGATTGCGGAATTGGAAGAACAGCTGGGTGAAGGGGAGCAGGCAGCGCTGGCGCTGAAAGATCTGGAAAGTTTTTACCAACAGTCGAAAAAACATTTTGACGACGACGAGACCTTTGCCCAAAAAGCACGGGATTACGTGGTCAAGCTGCAAAGCGGAGACGCTCATTGCCTGGCATTGTGGCAGCAGTTTATCGACATCTCCGTGCAGCACAGCGAGGAGATTTACCGCACCCTCAATGTCACCCTCAACCACGACCACATCAAGCCGGAAAGCGCCTACAACGACGCTCTGGCCGGTGTAATTCAAACCCTGGAAGAAAAGGGCCTGGCGGTGGACGACGACGGCGCCAAGGTGGTGTTTCTGCAAGAACTGGCGGACAAAAACGGCAACCCCAGCCCGATGATTGTGCAGAAATCCGGCGGTGGCTACCTGTACGCCACCACCGATTTGGCGGCTCTGGATTACCGCTGCAACCAACTCGACGCCAACCGCATTCTGCTGTTCATCGACGCACGCCAATCCCTGCATATGAAGCAGGTAATTACCGCTGGGCGCAAAGCCGGGTTTGCCGGTGAGCAAGTCAGCTTTGAGCACCACCCTTTCGGTACCATGATGGGTGCCGATGGCAAACCGTTCAAAACCCGCAGCGGCGGCACAGTAAAACTGGCGGACTTATTGGTGGAAGCGGTTGAGCGTGCCGACAAACTGGTGGCAGAAAAGAACCCGGAAATGCCTGCCGCGCTACGCAATGAGGTTGCCAGAAAGGTGGGGATAGGCGCGGTGAAATACGCAGACCTCAGCAAGACCCGCACCAACGATTATATCTTCAGCTGGGACAGCATGCTCAGCTTCGAAGGTAATACGGCCCCGTATCTGCAATACGCCTACGCGCGTATCAATAGTATTTTCCGCAAGGCGGAAGTGACGCCGGAGCAACTGCAAGGCGCTGTTGCCATTGCCGAGCCCCAGGAAAAAGCCCTGGCACTGAAATTACTGCAATTTGGCGAAGCCGTGGAACAAGTAGCGGTTGAAGCCTACCCCCACGTGCTTTGTAACTACCTATATGAACTGGCCAGCCAGTTTATGAGCTTCTACGAACATTGCCCGGTGCTGCGCAGTGATGTGGACGACAGCACCCGCAACAGCCGCTTGCTGCTGTGCAAACAAACCGCAGCGACCCTGGCCAAAGGATTGGATTTGTTGGGTATTGAGGTGATGGAGCAGATGTAAGACCCTGCTTCCCGGGTAAAGCGCAGCGGCACCCGGGAAATTTATTGCAACAATTCATGGTCCTCCGGCAGCTGCCGGGATATCCACAGCGCCAGTTTGTGTTTCATATTGGGTTCGTCTTCGTGCTGTTTGGGCAGTGGTTGCAGCAATTTATCGTGCACCAGCAGGCGGTAGATGTATTCGATTTTGGTGTGGGATGAGTCGGTAGCCTCAAATTTGGCCACGCCGCGTTTTTCCGCGTAAATGATACCTACGCGAATAGCCTCTTTCACCAGTTGATTTTCGTTTTTCAGTTTTTTATGCATCGCCCTGCCCTCTGGCCACATGGAGTTTTTGGCGGTAACGCTCTGCCATGGCTTCATCGAAGCAGCAAAATATCACCTCCTGCAAATGCTCATTTCCCGCCAGGGCCGCCACCACTTCGCGCACCGCAATATCCACCGCGTGCTCAGCCGGAAAACGGTAAACCCCGCAACTGATGGCAGGAAAGGCAATACTCTGGAACTGCTCGTCGGCGGCTATATCCAGAGCGTTGCGATAACAGCTGGCCAGCAGGTCCGGTTCGCTGTGGTTGCCGCCCTGCCATATGGGGCCAACCGCGTGCAACACGTAGCGCGCGGGCAAATCAAAGCCGTGGGTCATTTTCACTTGCCCGGTTGGGCAGCCGTTGAGTTGCAGGCAGGTGTCCAGCAGTTGCGGCCCGGCGGCTCGGTGAATGGCTCCATCCACTCCGCCGCCACCGTTAAGGCTGCTGTTGGCGGCATTGACGATGGCGTCTACAGTTAGCTGAGTAATATCGCCCTGGTAAACCTGGATTCTGTGCATGGCAAATTCCTCCTTGCCATGAGTATAGCCAATTACAGCCTATAACAAGGAGGTGTCGAACTCCGCCTGTTTGGATTCCAGCAATTCTTGCAACTCCATCCAGCGCCCTTCCCGTTCGTCCATAGCAGTTTTCAAAGTACCTTGCTGTTTCAAAAGCTGGGTCATTTGACCGGCATTATCCTGCTCATAGAGGGTTGGATCGGCCAGCTGCTGCTCCAGTGCTTCAAGGGTTTTCTGGTCTTTTTCCAACTGCTTTTCCAGTTGATTGATTTCATTTTTAATGGGGCTGAGGGTGGCGCGAAATTCAGCTTCCAGGCGTTTGCGTTCCTTTCGCTGTATGGCTGGCTGGGCAACTTGATGCGATACATCAGTGTTTTTTTCCGCCTTCAGCAACAACCTGTGATAGCTTTCCAGGTCGCCATCAAAAGGGGTCACACTGCCATCGGCCACCAGGTAAAATTCATCCACTACCGTATTGAGCAAGTGGCGGTCGTGCGACACCACCACCACCGCGCCGGTAAAGGCCTGAATAGCGAATACCAGCGCTTCGCGCATATCCAGGTCCAGGTGGTTGGTGGGTTCGTCCAGCAACAACAGGTTGGGTTGTTGCCACACCAGTAATGCCAACGCCAGGCGCGCTTTTTCACCGCCGGAAAATGGCCCTACCGGATCGCTGGCTTTGTCGCCGCGAAAGCCAAAACCGCCGAGAAAATCCCGCAGCTGCTGCTCTCTGGCATCCGGAGCCAGACGTTGCAGATGCAGCAACGGCGAGCCGTTAATATCAAGCGCTTCCAGCTGATGCTGGGCAAAATAGCCCACCGCCAAATTGACGCCACGTATCAGTTCGCCAGTTTGCGATGGCAACGCACCAGCCAGTAGTTTGATCAGTGTGGATTTGCCGGCACCGTTGCGACCCAAGAGGCCAATTCGATGACCGGGCTGCAGGTTGAAACACACTTTTTCCAGAATGGTTTTTTCGCCATAGCCTGCGGTTACCTGATCCAGGGATAACAGCGGCGAACTGAGCACTTTGGGTTCGGCAAATTCAAAATCGAATCCACTGGCGGCCAACAGCGGCGCTGTGGCGGTGAGTTTTTCCAATGCCTTGATGCGGCTTTGAGCCTGACGAGCTTTGGTGGCTTTATAGCGAAACTTGTCGATGTAGGTTTGCAGGTGCGCTTTCTGGCGCTGTTCTTTTTCGTAAATCGCCTGCTGCTGAGCCAGGCGCTCACCGCGCTGGCGCTCAAAACTCGAATAATTGCCGCTGTAACTGAACAGCTGTTGATGTTCTACATGGAGAATGCCGTTGATTACCCGGTCGAGAAATTCCCGGTCGTGGGAAATCAGTAACAAGGTGCCCGCGTAGTTTTGCAGCCAGTCTTCCAGCCAGTAAATAGCATCCAGGTCCAGGTGGTTGGTGGGCTCGTCCAGTAACAGCAGCTCGGAAGGCACCAGCAGCGCCCTGGCCAGATTGACTCGCATGCGCCAGCCACCGGAAAAACTGGCAATGGAACGCTTTTGATCAGCGTCGGAGAAGCCCAGGCCATGCAATAGCTTGCCCGCGCGGGCTTCCATGGCATAGCCATCAATGGCTTCGAACTGATGAATCAACTCCGCCAGACACTCAGCTTCTGCAGAGTTTATGGCCTGTTGAATTTTTCGATAGTGCGTGTCTGCATCGAGAGTGTGTTCCAACACGGATTTTTCCAGTGCCGGCGTTTCCTGTGCCACATCCGCAATACGCCATTGTGCCGGCAAATACAGGTGACCCTGATCCAATTCCAGCTCGCCGCGCAACAGGGCAAACAGCGTGGATTTTCCACAACCGTTGGCACCCACCAAGCCAAATCGCTGGCCGGGATGAATGGTGGCAGAGCTGTTTTCCAACAGCGCGCGACCACCCCGGCGCAGTTCTATTTCTTCCAGACGGAGCATATTCAGAGGACAGTAGCCAGAGGACAGAAGGCAGAAAGCTGTCGCTTATACATTGAGTACATCGATGCGTTCGAACAGGGATTCGTCTACTTCCACACGGCCCAGTTGCAGGCCTTTGAAGTCGAACAGTTCTGTGTCCGCCAACTGTGACGGAGCAACATTTTTGATGCTGGAAAAAATGCTTTCAATGCGGCCGGGAAATTGTTTATTCCAGGCATTGAGCATTTCTTTGATCACTTGCCGTTGCAGGTTTTCCTGGGAGCCACAGAGATTGCAGGGAATAATGGGAAATGCTTTGGCATCGGCGTAGCGAATCAAATCCGCCTCTTTGCAGTAGGCCAGTGGCCGAATCACAATATTTTGTTTGTCGTCAGACAGCAGTTTTGGTGGCATCGCCTTGAGTTTGCCGTTGTAAAACATATTCAGAAACAGGGTTTCGATAATGTCGTCGCGGTGGTGGCCCAGGGCAATTTTGGTGGCACCGATTTCCTGGGCATAACCGTACAGCGTGCCACGGCGCAAACGTGAACAGAGCCCACAGGTGGTTTTGCCTTCGGGAATAACCGACTTCACCACGCTGTAGGTGTCTTTCTCCAGAATGGTGTAAGGGATACCGATGCTGTCCAGATACTCCGGCAGAATGTGCTCCGGAAAACCCGGCTGTTTCTGATCCAGGTTGACCGCAACAATTTCAAAATCCACCGGCGCGCTCTGTTGCAGGCCACGCAGAATATCCAGCATGGCGTAGGAATCTTTGCCACCGGACAGGCACACCATCACCTTGTCGCCGTCTTCAATCATGTTGTAGTCGGCGATGGCCTCACCCACATGGCGACGCAGGCGTTTTTGCAATTTATTGAATTCCAGGCGTTGTTTGCGGGTGTCGGCCTGTGCTTGGGCAGAGCTGGACATGGTCGGGCGGCAGTAATGAAAAGGGCGCTATTGTAGCGGAACCAACAGCCGCGGGCTACGCGCTTCCGGTAGTGCCTGCCACTGTCATCCTGAGCGTAGCGAAGGATCTCGAAATTGCTGCAAGTAAGGGATTCTTCGCTGCGCTCAGAATAACAAACATGCTTGATCTACCCGTTGCCCGCAGCAGGTTTTACGGCGCGTTTAAGGCCAAGTCCTGCTGGTATTCAATCTCGCCCTGAAAGCCCAGCAAGTAAAGCGCTTTACGGTCGTCCACGTAGTAGGCAAATAATTTCAGCAAACCCGCCTGGTTTTCGGCAAAGTCGGAGGGATGATCGGCAAATACCCGCGAAGCCTGCATTTTGCCTTTTTCCAGCTTCAGGCCACGGGGATGGTTGAGAAACTCCCGGCCCGCCTGCTTGAGCATGGCGCGCACGGTGCGGCCGGTATAGGCGCGGGGTTGCAGATTGGGAGCGCCCAGCGAGCCATCCACCAGGGCAAAGTGAATGCGGTGGTCGCGCCACAGGGGGCGCAGAATCTGGTGTTCAATATCGTTCAGGCTGATCTTCTGGCCTTGCACAACAATGCGCTTTTTATCCCAGTGGCTGGCAGACTGCATATCGGCGATGGACGCAATGGGGTAATTGGCCAGAATTTGCTGCACCACCAAGGCGTTGTACAGATTGATCCAATAAGCCTTTTGTTCGGTTCTGCGGTACTGGCGTGGGTCTGCAGATGTCAGCTGGGCAATGTAATTATCCAGTGCCTTTTTATCGGTATTGCTTACATCCCCGTAGCGGAAGCGATTGATCTTCGATGGGTGATTGGCCACTACGTACTTGCCCAGCAGACGATTCCAACGACTGTGATCAATGGTTGCTGCACTCTGCTCGTTGGAAACGGTCCAGTACGGTTGGGAAAATTCACCACTGGGTTTGGTGCTGCTGTTGCAGCCAACCAACACTGCGGTAACGAGAAAAGCGACAAGAATTGAAGATAGTTTCACAAGATACTCCCACTTGTTGTTATTTTAGGCCAAAAATTCGGGCGCATCCGGCACCGCCTTTGGCATATTCCTGAATCCGTAACTTCAGAGCAGCGCATAACACAAGCTCTTGATTCCACAGCGGTTTGAAAAATACCCACTTAACCGACGGGTGAAGCTAAGATTTTTCAATTCCACTGTGAAACCAATATCTTACGTTCTGCATCCACTCTGAGGTCACGGGTTCAGGATATTTTTAATGTGAACAGTCAACAGCTACCTTACAATTGCCCTTTCCATTTTTCCGGCAGCGCCCCACCATGGCATCGTTAACTTCATCACAAATTGAACGCATTGACCGCGACCACACCTGGCACCCCTACTCTGCGGTGGGCAGCCCGAACCTGCCGGTGGCCAGCGCCAGTGGCGTGCGGTTGAAACTGGCGGATGGACGGGAGCTGATTGATGGCATGGCGTCCTGGTGGTCTGCCATGCATGGCTACAATCACCCGGAATTAAACAAGGCTGTTGAAACCCAACTGGGGAACATGGCCCATGTGATGTTTGGCGGCCTGTGCCATGAACCCGCCGCCCGCCTGGTGCAAACACTGGTGGATATCACACCAGAACCCTTGCAGAAGGTATTTCTGGCAGACTCGGGCTCGGTAAGTGTGGAAGTGGCCCTGAAGATGGCCATACAGTTTTGGCAATCCCGTGGGCAGCCACAGAAAAGTAAAATTCTATCCCTGCGCAACGGCTATCACGGCGACACTTTTGGCGCCATGTCGGTTTGCGACCCGGTGACGGGCATGCACCATCTGTTTGCCAACAGCCTGCCACAACAACTGTTCAGCGAAGCGCCACAATGTGGCTTTTCTGAGGCCTGGGATGAAAAATACATCGCTGATTTTTCCCGGCAAATATCCGAACACCATCAAACACTGGCGGCGGTGATTCTGGAACCCATCGTTCAGGGCACCGGTGGTATGCGCTTTTATTCCCCACACTATTTAAAGCGCGTCCGGGAATTGTGCGATCAATACAGTGTGCTGCTGATTGCCGATGAAATTGCCACCGGCTTTGGTCGCACCGGAAAATTGTTTGCCTGTGAGTGGGTGGAGGAGCCTTTAGCGAATAAAGAGCCTTTAGCGAATAAAGAGCCTTCAGCGAATATAAAAATGTCGCCAGATATTCTCTGCGTCGGCAAAGCCCTTACTGGCGGCTATATGACCCTGGCGGCCACCCTCTGCACCAACAAAGTGGCACAGGGCATCTGCGATGGCGAAGCCGGTGTATTTATGCACGGCCCCACCTTTATGGGCAACCCCCTCGCCTGCGCCGCCGCCAATGCCAACCTGAAATTACTCTTGGAAAGCGACTGGCAGGCCAATATCCAACGTATTCAGCAAGGACTCGAAGCGGGCCTGGCCCCTTGCAAACAGCTGGGCTCGGTGGCGGATGTTCGCGTACTGGGGGCTATTGGTGTGATAGAAATGAAGCAGCCAGTGGATATGAAAAGCATCGTGCCCAGGTTTGTAGAAGCCGGTATCTGGATACGGCCATTTGGCAAGTTGGTTTATACCATGCCGCCTTATGTGATCGGCAACGATGATTTGCGAGATCTGACCGACAAAATGGTATCGGTCATCGCGAAGACAAATTGACGGGAAAGCCAACTTATTAAGATTTAAGGTCAGAGATGGACAGCGCTGTCCATCTCTAACCGCCACCCAGAGTGGTTCGCTACGCAATCTCGCAATAACAATAGTTGATTGAATGACCGCAAAAAATCAAAAACAGGCGTTTCTTTTTGCCATCGGTGCCGTGCTGCTGTGGTCGACGGTTGCCACTGCCTTCAAAATCACCCTGAGCTATCTGACGCCGACGCAAATGGTATTTTACGCCAGTGTGGTATCGGCGTTGGCACTGTTGGTGATAGCCTCAGCACAAGGCAAACTGCACCTGCTGCCCGGATACCTGAAACAGCGCCCGCTGTTTTATTTGGGCCTTGGCTTGCTCAACCCGCTGATCTACTACCTGGTGCTGTTTAAAGCCTACGAGCTGCTGCCCGCATCTCAGGCGCAACCGCTCAACTACACCTGGGCCATCGCCTTGACTCTGCTATCCGGCCCTTTTCTGGGCCAGAAAATTCGCAACCGCGACTGGCTGGCCTGCGGGCTGGGCTATTTGGGCGTGGTGGTAATTGCCACTCAGGGGAATCTGCTGGCACTGAAATTTGAAAACCCGCTGGGTGTCGCACTGGCGCTGTTAAGTACCTTGCTGTGGGCCAGCTACTGGATTATCAATACCCGCAATAGCGGTGACCCTGTGATCAGTGTTTTATTGGCGTTTTTGCTGTCACTGCCCTTCTCCGCTGTAATTTGTGGGCTCGGTGATGGCTTTGGACATCTGAACTGGCACGCCCTGGCAGCGGTTAGCTACGTGGGCCTGTTTGAAATGGGCGTGACCTTTGTACTGTGGCTGATGGCCATGAAGAAAGCCGTGAATACCTCACGGGTCAGCAACCTGATTTTTATCTCGCCGTTTATTTCACTGGTGTTGTTGGCGACGGTGATCGGCGAAACCATTCACCTGTCAACCATCGCCGGCTTGTTGCTGATAGTCTGCGGATTATTTATTCAGAACCGTTCAACCTAGGGGCCGAATCCCCACCGCCTCACGCAATTTCTGCAAAAACGGCGCGCTGAATTCACGGGCTTTTTCGGCGCCTTTTATCAGTTCTGCCTCGATATAATCGGGGTTTTCCAGCAGTTCGTTGTAGCGTTCGCGAGCGTCTTTCAATTCGTCATTCACCAGTTCAAATAACTGCTTTTTCGCTTCGCCCCAGGCTATGCCATTTGCAAACTCTGTGCGCATGTATTCGCTTTGTTGCTGAGTGGCAAAAGCACGCCAAATCTGGAATACAGTTGCGGTGTCCGGGTCTTTGGGTTCACCGGGTTCCAGCAAGTTGGTCTTGATTTTATTGATGTGCTTTTTCAGCTGTTTTTCCGGCAGGAACAAGGGGATGGTATTGCCGTAGCTCTTGCTCATCTTGCGACCATCCAACCCTTGCAATACGGCTACGTGGTCATCTACTTTTGCTTCTGGCAGCACAAAATGCTCGCCGTAATGGTGGTTAAAACGGGCAGCGATATCCCGGGCCATTTCCACGTGTTGTATCTGATCTTTACCCACCGGTACGTCGGTGGCATTAAACATCAAAATATCCGCCGCCATTAACACCGGATAACTGAACAAGCCCATGGTAATGGCGTAATCCGGGTCTTCACCGGATTCTTCATTGGCCTGCACCGCCGCTTTGTAAGCGTGGGCGCGGTTCATCAGGCCCTTTGCGGCCTGACAGGTCAGCAGCCAGGTGAGCTCGGGAATTTCCGGGATGTCCGACTGGCGATAAAACACCGCATTATCCGTATCCAGCCCCAGTGCCAGCCAGGTAGCGGCTACTTCACGGGTGGATTGATGCACCGCTTGTGGATCTTTGGATTTGATCAGAGCATGAAAATCCGCCAAAAAATAATAGGGGCGAACATCCTCGCGACGGCTGCTTTCAATGGCAGGTTTGATCGCACCAACGTAATTGCCCAGGTGCGGTGTTCCGGTGGTGGTAATGCCGGTTAAAACGGTTTTCATTGTGTATGGCTCTACGGTTACAAATTGATTACTGGTGGATTAATCCACCTTACGGAATGATTGTAAACGGGCAAGCAAGCTGGATGTATCCCAGCGGTTGCCACCCATTTGTTGTACTTCGCAGTAAAACTGATCTACCAATGCAGTGAGAGGCAAATTTATTCCGCTGGCGCGGGCTTGCTCCAGAACAATACCCAGGTCCTTACGCATCCAGTCTACGGCAAAACCAAAATCGTATTCGCCGTCGATCATGGTGCTGTGGCGGTTCTCCATCTGCCAGGACCCTGCGGCCCCTTGAGCCAGCAAGGGGAACAATTGTTTGCCGTCCAGACCCGCCTGTTCAGCAAACAATACCGCTTCCGACAAGCCCTGTACCACACCGGCAATACATATCTGATTGACCATTTTGGCCAGTTGGCCACTACCCACAGGGCCCAGCAGTTGAGCTGCGCGGGAATAATGCTCCAATACCGGGCGCGCGCGCTGAAAATGTTCCGCTTTGCCACCGCACATAACGGTTAAAATGCCATTTTCAGCACCGGCCTGACCACCGGAAACCGGAGCGTCCATAAAGCCGATCTGTCGCCGCTGGGCCTCGTCAGCAAGCTCCCTGGCCAGCTGCGCCGAAGTGGTGGTGTGGTCAACAAACATAGAACCGGGGGCCATTGCCTGAAGAGCACCCTCGTTACCCAGGGCCACCTCACGCACATCGTCGTCATTGCCAACGCAGGTAAAAACCAATTCAGCGCTCGCTGCCGCTTGCGCCGGAGTAGCCGCACTATCGCCGCCATATTGGGCGGCCCATTGTTCGGCTTTTGAAGCGGTGCGGTTGTACACCACTACATCCAGCCCCGCCTGCTTGATATGCCCGGCCATGGGGTAACCCATTACCCCTAGCCCCAAAAATGCAACGCGCGTCATCCGTTCTTACCCCAAGGCTATAAATAACAACACCGCGCCCAACGCCAGCCGGTACCAAACGAAGGGCATCATGCCTACTTTTTCTATCCAGCGCAGAAACAAGGCGATACAGATATAAGCGGTCATTCCCGACAACAAGGCACCGATGGCAATTTCCAGCCAGGGCGTGTTCTCCTGCCCCAGAAGGTCCAGGGTTTTCAGGCCACCGCTCAGCAAAATCACCGGTATGCTCAGCAAAAAAGAGAAACGCGCTGCGCTCACCCGGTTAAACCCCAGCGCCAGCGCTGCGGTCATGGTAATGCCTGATCGCGATGTACCGGGTATCAAAGCCAGTGCCTGGGCTGCGCCAATAAACAGCACAGAGCGCCAGTTCAGCTGGCTGATATCGCGGTTTTCGCTGGCTTTGCGATCTGCCAACCCTAACAGCACACCAAATACAATGGTTATCGCTGCAATCACCAGTACGCTGCGCAGATGGTTTTCAATCAGGTCGCCCAACAACAGACCACAAAGGCCAGCGGGCACCGTACCGAGAACAATGTACCAGCAAAGGTGGCTCTGCCTGCTGTGTTGGCGGTACACCACACTGGCAAAGAACGCGGCAATGAGTTCCTGCAAATCCCGGCGGAAATAAATCACCACTGCAGCCAACGAGCCCACATGCACCGCCACGTCAAACGCCAAACCCTGATCTGGCCACCCTAAAACTTTGGACGGTAAAATCAGGTGCGCAGAGCTGGAGATGGGCAAAAATTCTGACAAGCCCTGGACAATGGCCAGGATGATTACTTGCAATAGATCCACGGTTATTTCCTCAAGCGTTCGCGCTTCTTCCAGGAAACGGTATCTCTGAGATAAACAAGCTGCGCCTGCTCAACAGCAACTGCAGCTTCCATATTGTCGGCTGCCAGTGCCAGTGCATCTATCGCCTGGGGATACAGGGATTCATCTACAGCACCTGGTTGCCACGGGAACTGCTGCGCCAGATGCCAGCCCTCTCCCACACCCACAGCATTCTCCGCCGCCACCTCAGCGACGATATTCGCTGCCACCGCGTCAGGGGCAGTGAGGCAGTCGGATACGACCGTTTTCGCAACTTCTGATGTTGTCTGATAAGCGCCCCAATACACCTCGGACATGCGGGCATCAAAAGCGGGGATGATTACAGCTCCCTCAGCAATCGGCAATTGACGCTGTGCACCCAGCGCCAGTGTGTGCAGGGAAGACACCGGAATAACCGGCAGGTCGCAGGCAAACGCCAGCCCCTGAACCACACCAAAACCGATGCGCAAGCCGGTAAATGAGCCCGGCCCTGCGGTATAGGCAATAGCATCCAACTGCGAAGGGAGCAAATCGGCGTCTGCCAGCAGTTTGTCCACCATAGGCAGCAACAAACGGGTGTGTGAACGGGGTTCCAGGGTAATTTCCTGCCGTGTTTCACTACCCACCTTCAGAGCAGCTGAGCAAGCCTGGGTCGCGGTATCTATAGCCAGTAAGACAGACAAAAAAATCCCCCAATACAAAATCCCCCGATACAGGGTACCGGGGGATTCTAACGGTTTGGCGCCCTGAAAAGAACGCCAATTACTGCCTATTTACTTTTTCTTGGCCGGGCGACCGCGCTTGGCCGGGGCCTTCTTCGCAGGCGCTTTTTTGGCTACTGGCTTTTTGGCTGGTGCTTTCTTGGCTACTGCTTTTTTAGCCGGTGCTTTTTTAGCTGGAGCCTTGTTAGCCGGTGCTTTTTTCACAGCAGCTGCTTTGGCGGGGCGACCGCGCTTGGCTGGGGCCTTGGCTGCGGCGGGTTTGGCCTTGGCGGGGCGACCCCGTTTGGCGGGGGCTTTTTTGGGAGCCGCAGCTTTTTTCGCCTTGACAGCCGCTTGTTTGGCAATGGCTTTGGCGCTTTGCTCAGCTTTCTTCTCTGCGGCTTTTACGGAAGCGGTGGCTTTTTTCTGGGCCGCTTTTACTTTTTTGGCATCGGCAGCGCTGCGGGTTTTCTCCCAGCGTGTAGCAAATTTTTCTACCGCAGCTTTCAGGTCGGCCTTGCTCTTGGCAGCCAGGCGCTTCTCAGTTGCAGCAACTTTGGCAGCGGCTTTTTTCTCAACTGCAGCAACAGCGGCTTTGGCCTTGGCAATTTTTGCGTCCACTTTTGCCTGATTCAGTTTGTCGCGCAAAGCGGCAACAGCTACTGCACCGGTTTTGACATCAGCACGGGCTTTAACCAGGGCTGCTTCGCGGGCTTTTGTGGATTTCTGGGCCACTTGAGTACGCAGGGTTTTCACTTTGGCACGAGCGCGAGTAAGGCTGGAGCTTTGTGCTTTGAGTTCTTTTTGTGCCGCAGTCAATACTTTTGCAGCAGCGACATCAGGAGATACTGCTTTAGCAGGTGCTTTTTTAGCAGCGGTTTTTTTCGCAGGTGATTTGCGAGCGGTTTTCTTGGGGGCCGGTTTTTTGGCCGCCGGTTTCTTAGGGGAAGGTTTTTTTGCGGCAGCTGCCATTTTTATCTCCTCAGACTTTTGAAAATTGTCAGTAAAAAAATAACCCTACTGCAAACGGACTGACAACAATTGGGATGAAATAGTCACTACCGCTCGGGTTTGGATAAAGTGTAAGGAATATTTTTTTTATTTCCACTAAAAAGCGGCTCTGGCGCACAAAAAATACGCTTTTTTTGCGATTTATTTAAAAATTTTTGTCCTTTCTGATCGTTTTTTTACTTTTTACTTTTTCTCGGTCGAAAATTCGCTATTTCAGTCACCTGTAAAAAAGGCTCCCGAAGGAGCCTTTTTCATGCTTTGCTGAGGTTTATTTCAGAGCACTGAGCACCCGTTCCTGAACCTCTGGCAAACTGCCAACACCATCGATCCTGGCATAACCGGGAGCATTTTGTGGCTGTGCGGATTTCAGGTTTTGGTAAAAATCCACCAGTGGTTTGGTCTGTTCGTGATACACCGAAAGTCGGTTGCGTACGGTTTCTTCCCTGTCGTCGTCGCGCTGCACCAAGGGCTCACCGGTTTCGTTATCCAGCCCTTCCTGAGTGGGTGGGTTGTGGACAATGTGATATACCCGCCCGGAGGATTCGTGTACCCGCCGGCCGCTGAGACGGGCAACAATTTCTTCATCAGCTACGGAAATTTCCACCACGTGATCGATGGCAATGCCAGAATCTGCCAGTGCCTCTGCCTGGGGGATGGTACGCGGGAAACCGTCAAACAGAAAACCGTTGGTGCAATCCGGCTGGGAAACCCGTTCTTTCACCAGGGCGATAATCAGATCATCGGAGACCAGGCCTCCAGAGGCCATCACATCCTTTACCTGCAAACCCAGTTCGGTGCCCGCTTTAATGGCAGCACGCAGCATATCGCCAGTGGATATTTGCGGAATACCGTACTGCTCGGTAATAAATTTTGCCTGAGTGCCTTTGCCGGCACCCGGTGGGCCAAGCAGGATAATGCGCATAGTGTTTCCTCTTTAACATGGGCAGGCCGATGGCTGAGATAGCGGGCCGCAAAAAAGCGCTGATGTTACCCCCAATACCCCGCCACCACAACCGAGACAATGGTCGTATCTTGTTGAGTGGCAATCAGGGGCCAGTAGTGCTTTTCCGGACCGTATGCAACAAGGATGTTGCATCCGAGCTTACACGGACGTATGAACAGCGTGTCCGGGAAAGCACTACTGGCCCCTGATTTTCATATCAAAGTGTTGACTCAATGAACCTGTAGGGTGGATTAGCCAAAGGCGTAATCCACCGGGGCATGGCACTGCGTTCAGAAAGAAATGGCGGATTACGCCGCTGCGCGACTAATCCGCCCTACCCACTATTTTTAGAAGTACCCTCAGGTTTTTTTCGCTTTTTCCCAAAGACGATCCATTTCATCAAGACTGAGTTCTTCCACGGTTTTTCCCTGACTACATGCCGCCTTTTCGATACTGTGAAAACGTTGCTCAAACTTCGCTGTTGTAGCTCGCAAAGCAGATTCGCACTCCACGCCCAGACGTCGCCCCAGATTAATGCAGCTGAACAACAGGTCGCCAAACTCCGCCTTTATATCCACCTCATTTCCAGAGGCAACAGCGGCTTCCAGTTCCGCGGCTTCTTCACTGATTTTTGCCACCACCCCGGAGGTATCGGGCCAATCAAAACCAACACCGGAGGCACGCTTCTGAATTTTCTGCGCGCGAGTCACCGCTGGCAGGCCCAGGGGAATATCGTCCAGCACACTGACCTTACCCTTGGCGCCACGCTCCTCCTTCTTCAAGGCTTCCCATGTCTGTTTGATGGTGGACTCGTCCGCCTGTTCACCTTGCCCGCGACGGCTGGATAAAGTGCCATCGGGAAATACATGAGGGTGGCGGGACACCAGTTTTTCCACCAGAGCCGCAACCACTTGGTGAAAATCAAAGCGGCCCTCCTCTACACCCAACTGGCTGTAAAAAACTACCTGAAACAGCAGATCGCCCAGCTCTTCTTTCAAGTGGTCATAATCACCGCGCTCGATGGTGTCGGCCACTTCATAGGCTTCTTCCAGGGTGTAGGGAACAATGGTTTTATAACTTTGCTGGCAGTCCCATGGGCAACCGTCTTCCCGGTCACGCAAACGCGCCATCAAATAGAGCATGTCATCGACGCTGTAACCAGTAGCATCACCGGAAGAACCACTCATGATTCCTGCACTCGTTCTATATCAATCAAGTTTGCCAGCTGCCGCAGGTTCCCCATTACGTCACTGAGCTGCTCCAGGCCGGTGACTTCCAGACGCATATTGATGTTGAAAACCAAATCGCCATCGTCAATGTTACGACGTGCCGACAGGTCCACAATCTGCACGCCAAGGCGATCCAGCACAGCGGAAATATCGCGCATCAACCCGGAGCGTTCGTAAGCCGTGGCTCGTATGCTCACCGGGTACACTTGCTGGGGTGCACCGCCCCACTGCACCTGAATAACCCTTTCCGGCTCCTCGACTTGCAGGCGCAACAGGTTGCCACAATCTGCGCGGTGAACGCTGACACCGCGCCCCTGGGTAATATAACCACTGATGGCTTCCCCCGGCACCGGATTGCAGCACTGGGCCATATGAGACATGAGATTGCCAACGCCGTGGATATAAACATCGGATTGCTGGTAGCGGCTGGTGCCTTCGGCCCGTTTGATGGGCAGAAATTCGGATTCATCATCATTACCCAACTGCGCCTGCACCGCGTTGAGAAACTGCACCAGGCCAACATCACCGGCACCGATGGCGGCGTAAATGCCCTCTTCTCCCTGCTTGTTAAAGCGTTTTGCCAGAGGCTCGAAATCCGGGCTGCCAACGCCGAGCTGCTTCAGTTCGCGATTGACGATAGCGCGCCCGGCCTGAATGTTTTTATCGCGGTCCTGATGGCGGAACCATTGCTGCACCTTGCCGCGAGCACTGGCGGTGTGCAAATACCCCAGCGATGGCAGCAGCCAATCGCGACTGGGGGCTTCTTTGGAACCGGTAATAATGGTGACTTGATCCGATGTTTTCAGGGGCGTATTCAGGGGCAACATACGGCCATTCACCTTGGAGCCGCGACAGCTGTGGCCTACCTGGGTGTGAATGCGATAGGCAAAGTCCAGAGGGGTAGAGCCCAACGGCAAATCGATCACATGGCCGTCGGGGGTAAATACGTAGATGCGGTCCGGTTGGCTCTCTGTCTGCAGCAAATCCTGCACTTCCTGGCCGCCTTCAATCTCCTCATGCCATTCCAGCACCTGACGCAACCAGGAGACTTTTTCCTCGTAACTGTCTGCGGCGGTTTTTTTATCACTGCCTTTATAGCGCCAGTGGGCACAAACCCCCAGCTCTGCTTCTTCGTGCATTTCGTGGGTGCGAATTTGCACTTCCAGCACTTTATTGTGAGGGCCGATAACCGCAGTATGCAGCGAGCGGTAGCCGTTTTCTTTGGGCGAGGCAATATAGTCATCAAATTCGTGGGGCACATTGCGCCACAGGGAGTGAACTATGCCGAGCACGCCATAGCACTCCGCCTGGCTATACACCAAAACCCGAACCGCGCGAATGTCGTAAACCTGGGAAAAGCTAATCTGCTTGCGCTGCATTTTTCGCCAAATACTGTAAATATGTTTGGCACGGCCATTGATCTCCCCTTCAATACCCGCTTCCGCCAGTTCGCGATTTAGGGTATTCAACACGTCTGCGATAAAGTCCTGACGGTCGATACGGCGCTCATCCAGCAAGCGGGCAATGTGCTTGTATTGCTCTGGATTGAGATAGCGGAACGCCATATCCTCCAATTCCCACTTGAGGTGGCCGATACCCAGGCGATGAGCCAGAGGCGCGTAAACATCAAAGAGCTCCCGAGCCACCCGCACGCGTTTTTCTTCAGGAGCATTTTTGGCGGCGCGTATGGCACAGGCGCGCTCGGAAATTTTGATCAGCGCGACCCGCACATCATCAATCACTGACACCAACATTTCGCGCACTTTGGCCGCCTGCTGACCGCGCTCATGGCCAAATACCCCATCGCCAGAGTCGTTGCGCAGGGTGCTGATCACCGCCATTTGCAAAACGCTGCCAATCAGCTTCGCCACCGTGCTGCCAAAATACTTTTCCACCACCTGCAAAGGCACTTTGTCTTCACGAACCGCGCGGTACAGAATGGCTGCCGCCAGGCCGGGGCAGTCCAGATGCAGGTCGGCGAGAATAACCGCCATTTCCAGCCCCGCCAGAAAACTGCTGACGCCGGGGGCCAGCGCCTTACTGTCGTCGCTGTTTTGTTGCTCTATCTGATAAACAAATTCGCAGGCGCGCAGTAACTCGGCACGTTCATCATCTTCCAGGCGCGCCTTGTCTGCCAGTAAATCCACCCAGTAACCGAGGTCGATATCACCGGTGTGATTCAGCGGGTGGTTATCGCGTATTTGAACCATGATTATTCCTGTGCAGACTGACGAAACAGCTCCCGACTCTGCAGCGGTTTGCCACCAAGATGAGGCGCCAGTGCCGCCCGCAACAAACGTTTGGCACTGTGTAAAACGCCTCGCCCGGTATACTCCGACCGCGCAATTGCCACTAAGTGCTCACCGCAGAACAGGCGCTGTCTGTCAGCAGTGCGCGGATCAAATTCACCCAGCAGCCCCAGTTGCGGGTTGTACAGATAATTCCGCGATGCCTCTATGGGCGCGCCACTGTCTGCCGTTGTTGTCAATACCAGCTCATAACCCAGGGAGTGCAACAGCGCCATTTCAAACTGACGCAATGGCGGCTGTATATCCGCGCCACTGGCCAGTATGGGCAACAGGCGACTGTAGTGATAAAACACATTGCTGTGTGCGTCCTGCTCCGGCAGCGTGCGCAACAGCAATTCATTGAGATAAAAACCGGTAAAAAGCTGTTCACCCTTGAGGACAACCGCTACACCTTCCGCTTCAGTGGAATACAGACTTTTCAGATCGCTGCGGCCACCCCAAGAAACATTCAACTGCACAAAAGGCGACAGCGGTGTGCCACCCTTGCGGCGTTGACTGCCCTTGGCCACCGCGCGAATCCGCCCGTAGTTAAAGCTGAACAGCTCCACCAATTGGCTGGTTTCCCGGTAAGGCCGGGTGTGCAGTACGTAGGCAGGTTCGGCTTCGATTCTCATTGTGTACCTTCCCCTTCCCTGTCATCCTGAGTGCAACGAAGGATATCTAGGGGGTGTTAACAATTAATGAGCCGCTACTGCTGGAGTTCATTTTTTGCTCCAGCAAGGCAGAGGGAGTGCCGTGTAGTCATTCTACATAAGCGACCGATAACGCAGCTGGGGCGACTTTCGTTTAAAAGTAAGTGAGCCCAGCCCTTCGGGTTGTCCCTGAAAAGGCGTCATCCTGCGTTATTCGTCGCTACTCCCCATTATAGAGAGGGGAGTGACCAAACCGCACTCCTCATGCCTTGACTGACGCCTTTACAGGGACAACAGTAGTGACTCATTAATTGTTAACACCCCATAAGCTTCCAGGTCTGAGATCCTCACGTCGCTGCGTTCCTCAGGATGACAGCAATCGTTTTCGCCATTGAAAACGATCAACAGAACGATTATTCATCCCGAAAACCCAAGCTGTGCAATGCGCGCTCGTCGTCAGACCAACCACTGCGCACTTTCACCCACAGATTGAGCATGACTTTTTCATCGAACAGGGCCTCCATATCCGTGCGCGACTGTTGGCCAATTTTTTTGATGCGGTCGCCCTTGTCGCCGATAATGATTTTTTTCTGGCCATCCCGTTCCACCAAAATCAGCGCGCTGATATGGATAACCGGCTTGCCTTTGCTGCTGGTTTCGCGACGAAATTCTTCAACTTCCACCGCCACTTGATAGGGCAGTTCTGCCCCCAGTTGCCGGGTAATTTTTTCCCGTACCAGTTCCGCCGCCAAAAAACGTTCGGTGCGATCGGTAATCTGGTCCTCAGGGAAATAATAATCCCCTTCGGGGATATGCTTGTTGATCTCTCTTTCCAGCACACCCAGGTTATGCCCATGCAGTGCCGAGATCGGCACAATAGCAGCAGGTTGCAAGTCCTTTTCCAAAGACTGCAACCAGGGCAGCATGTTTTTTTTATCGTCTACTCTATCCACTTTATTGAGCGCCAGAATAATCGGCGAACGCACATTGTGTAGCTGATCGATCACCGCCTGGTCCGCTTCCGTCCAGGTGGTGCGATCCAGCACCACCACCACCACATCCACATCTCGTACAGCACTGCTGGCGGCGCGGTTCATATAGCGGTTGATGGCCTTGTCCTGGTTGGTGTGCATGCCGGGGGTATCCACAAAAATCAGCTGGCTGTCGTTTTCGGTTTTAATACCCAGCAGGTTGTGGCGGGTGGTTTGCGGCTTGCGGGAGGTGATACTGAGTTTCTGACCCATCAGGTGATTCAGCAGTGTGGACTTGCCCACATTGGGGCGGCCAACAATGGCCACAAAACCACATTTTTGGGGAGCATTTGCTTCAGACATAGTGTTTTCAGGGTTGTAGTTTTTTCAAAACCAGAGCAGCGGCACGCTGCTCGGCTTTACGGCGGTTAGAGCCTGTGGCAGTGACCGGTTGAGGCAGCAGAGTAACCTGGCAACTAACGGTAAATTGTTGGTTGTGGGCCTCTCCGCTGACAGCTTCCACATCGTATTCGGGCAGCGCTTTGCCCCGCGCCTGCAAAAATTCCTGAAGGCGGGTTTTGGCGTCTTTGGCGCTGTTCTCCAGAGCGCCATCGTCGAGCAATAGTTGCAAACGCGGCTGCAACCATTGTTCGATACAGGTTCTCGCAGCTTCCAGCCCCGCATCCAGATAAATAGCGCCGATAATGGCTTCCACCGCGTCGGCGAGAATCGAGTCACGGCGGTGGCCGCCACTTTTGCGCTCGCCGCCGCCCAGACGAAGATGCTCACCCAATTCCAGGTCGAGCGCCACTTGAGCCAATGAAGTGCCTTTTACCAGAGAGGAGCGCACCCGGCTCATGTCCCCTTCCCGAGCCAGCGGGAAGGCGCGGTACAGGTAGTCGCTGATCACCACACCCAGCACTGAATCGCCGAGAAATTCCAAACGTTCGTTGTTGTGGCTGCCGTGGCTGCGATGGGTCAGTGCCAGGTCGAGAAGAGCCGGGTCAGCAAAAGAATGACCGAGTCGATTGAGCAAGCGTTGGCGGGTTATATCCATTGAGAGTCGGCAGCAGTACAGGCTACTTCTTTTTGCCTTCGCTGCTGTCGATTTTGTGGCTGAAACGAACCGCCACATCCAGATTGCCAAGAAACTCTACGCGCTTTTCATAGTCCAGGCTGAGGATGACCGTATCCCTTTTGCGATCAATCTTGATTTGTTTGGTGGAAATATCGCGCACTCCGTCCACGGTAAAATAGCGGCTGATCTGACTGCGAATTTCACTGTTGGACATGTCTGCCAAGTCGTCGTCTCTGAGCTTGTCCAATGAGCTGCCCACAAAGGAGTCATCCAGATACAGAGGCCCTACCCGAAAGGCGCAAAGCAGAAAAAAGGCGGCGATGCCGATAATCAGCAACAGCCCCAGACTGGACATGCCCGCTTGTGTTTTCAAGGTGTAATATGAATTCATTGTCGCCTCCATCCTGTTGTTATTGTCTAAGCACCTGTTACTTGATTGAACGAGCCTGAGTGAAATCAGGCCAGCTTAAAAACTTGTCCCAGTGCATCCATACTGCTACTGCTTTGCCGACGATGTTCTTTTCAGGAACAGTTTTCACGTCCCAGGAGCGACTATCAGTACTGTTATCTCGATTATCACCCATCATAAAGTAACGTCCCTCAGGCACTGTAGCCGCAAAAGAAAAGCTAACCCGAGAGGTCGGGTATTTTACTCGCTGTATTGCGTGCTCGACACCATCAATATTTTCCAGCTGAACCACACAGTCTTTTAACCCCATTTGGGTACAAGTTCTATTATCAGGGGCAATATCAGGGTGTTCTGTTTGCTTCATTTCTTTTCCATTTACAAAAAGAATACCTTGACGCACTTCTACTGTATCCCCAGGTAATCCTATAACCCGCTTAATATAATGCTGCTTTTTGTGGGGCGGAATAAACACCATTACATCGCCGCGCTTTGGCTCGTCAATGTCTATCACTTTAGTACCGCTTACCGGCAGGCGCAAACCGTAGGCGTACTTATTCACCAGAATAAAGTCCCCCACTTTCAGAGTGGGAATCATGGAGCCCGAGGGAATCTTGAAAGGCTCGAACAAAAATGATCGCAACACCAATACCAGCGCCACAACACCAAACAACGAACCCAAAAACTCCACAGTTTTACCGGCAATTTCGACGTTCAGTTTGTACAGCACCCAGCAAACGCCCGTTACAAAAAAGGCGATTACCAGTATCAGGGAAAAATCAAAATCCATTATTTTTTATCCGTTGTCTCTAAATTTTCGTCATTGCGAGGAGCCGTAGGCGACGCGGCAATCTTCTGGTTTCGGAGCGCTTAGATTGAGATCGCCACAGTCGCTCCGCTCCCTCGCGATGACAACCAACTCAACTATCAGTTTTCAGCACAGCAAGGAAGGCATCTTGTGGAATCTCCACATTACCTACCTGCTTCATGCGCTTTTTGCCCGCTTTTTGCTTCTCAAGCAGCTTTTTCTTGCGCGACACATCGCCACCATAACACTTTGCGGTGACATTTTTGCGTAACGCCTTCACAGTGGTGCGGGCGATAATATGCCCGCCCAATGCCGCCTGGATAGCCACGTCGAACATTTGCCGGGGGATCAGCTCTTTCATTTTTTCGGTGAGCACCCTGCCCTTCGACTGGGCCAGGTCCCGGTGTACGATCAGCGCCAAAGCGTCTACCTTATCGCCATTGATCAGCACATCCATCTTCACCAGCGGCGCCGCCTGAAAGTGGGAAAAGCTGTAATCCAGTGAGGCGAAGCCCCGGCTCACAGACTTCAGGCGATCAAAGAAGTCCATCACCACTTCGCTCATGGGCAGGTCATACTGAATTTGCACCTGGCCGCCAACAAATTGCATGTCTTTCTGCACGCCGCGCTTTTCCACACACAGGGAAATCACGTTGCCCACGTAATCTTTGGGCACCAGAATATTGGCTTCGCAGATGGGTTCGCGCATTTCGTCGATACGACCCGGGTCTGGCAGCGCCGAAGGGCTGGATACCTGCACCACTTCGCCATCGCTTGTTACCACTTCGTACACCACCGTTGGCGCGGTGGTAATCAGGTCGAGGTCGTATTCCCGTTCCAGACGCTCCTGGATAATCTCCATATGCAGCATGCCCAAAAAGCCGCAACGGAAGCCAAAGCCCAAGGCATCGGAGGATTCCGGTTCAAAAAACAGCGAGGCATCATTGAGGGTCAGTTTGGCCAGCGCTTCGCGGAAGTCTTCAAAGTCATCAGAACTGACCGGGAACATGCCAGCGTACACCTGGGGTTTGACTTTCTGGAAGCCGGGCACCGCTTCCACGTCCGGGCTCTGCTGGTGGGTAATGGTATCTCCCACCGGGGCACCGTGAATGTCTTTAATGCCCGCCACCACAAAGCCCACTTCGCCGGCTTTCAATTCGCCGGTTTCGTGGCGCTTGGGGGTAAACACGCCGATGCTGTCCACAACATGGGCCTTGCCCAGGGTTTTGGTGATAATGCGATCTTTTTTGCGCAAGGTGCCCTGTTTGACCCGCACCAGTGACACAACACCCAGGTAGTTATCGAACCAGGAGTCGATAATCAATGCCTGCAGTGGTGCTTCTGTATCCCCTTCCGGCGGCGGCACTTTGGTGACCAGTTCTTCCAGAACATCGTCGATACCCAGGCCTGACTTGGCGCTGCAGCGCACCGCGTCGGTGGCGTCGATGCCGATAATGTCTTCGATTTCCTCACTTACCCGCTCCGGTTCCGCCTGGGGCAAGTCCATTTTATTGAGTACCGGAATCACTTCCAGCCCCTCTGCAATGGCGGTGTAGCAGTTGGCTACGGACTGGGCTTCAACACCCTGGGCCGCATCCACCACCAGCAGCGCTCCTTCACAGGCGGACAGGGAGCGGGATACCTCGTAGGTAAAGTCCACGTGGCCGGGGGTGTCGATAAAGTTCAGCTGATAGGTTTTGCCGTCTCGGGCGGTGTAGTCCAGAGTCACACTCTGGGCCTTGATTGTAATGCCCCGCTCCCGCTCAATATCCATGGAGTCCAGCACCTGAGCAGCCATCTCCCGCTCGCTGAGACCGCCGCACACCTGAATAAACCGGTCGGCAATGGTGGACTTGCCGTGGTCGATATGGGCGATGATGGAGAAATTGCGAATATGGCTGAGGTCTGACACTGAGTGGGACTTCCAGTTAGGTAAATGGCGGGTGGGCAAATAAGGCGGGGATTTTAGAGGAAAGGCCTTGTTATATCTACTAATGCTGTGATCAGTAGTGGTGGCGGTCAGACGCGGGAGCCACCTTCCCAGACACGCTGTACTTTCGTTGTTAAGTAGGCGTCCATGTAAGCTCGGATACGACATCCTTGTCGCATACGGTCTGGATAGGCGGCTCCCGCGCCTGGCCTTCATATTTAACATCTTTGTCAAGGCACAAACCAAAACGCCACCGGGAAATCCGATGGCGTTTTTGGTAGCGCGTTGTTAAACCGGCTTACAGAGTAACTACAATATAGCCGGGGCGACCGTTGCGATATACTTTGAAAGCAACCCCGCGACCTTTGGGCATGGCCTGTGCCAGCGTGCGGTAGTCGCTGACACTGGTCACCCGGCCACGGCCTATTTTTACAATCACATCACCGGGGCGGATATCCGCCTTCGCCGCCGCTGAGTCGTCCCCTACTTCAGTGACTTTGACACCGTAACGAATGCGCCACTGGGCCAGTTCATCCGCCGACATGGAGGTTACCGCCAGCCCCAGGCGATCCAGGTTGCTGCCCGCTGTGCCACCGGCACCAGCCAACTCTGCACGGGAGCCCACGGTGACATCAATGGTTTTCTTTTTGCCGTTGCGAATCACCACTACGTCCACTTCCTTGCCGGGGGCGATATTGCTGACGATGTGGAATACATCCCGATCGGTGACGACTTTTTTTCCGTCGATGGAAATAATAACGTCTTCTTCCTCAAGGCCGGCTTTTTCTGCCGGGGTTCCCTCGTTTACGCTGTTAATAATAGCGCCTTGGGCTTTCTTCAAACCAAAGGCTTCCGCCAGCTCCGCCGTAACCGGCTCAATGCCTACACCCAGATAGCCTCGGTCAACGGAGCCACCGTCTTTCAATTGCTCGATCACCCGTGTTGCCACGTGAGAGGGAATGGAAAAGGAAATACCGTTAGAGCCACCGGAACGGGTGTAAATCTGGGAGTTGATGCCCACCACTTCGCCGTCCAGGTTAAACAGTGGGCCACCGGAGTTGCCGGGGTTAATGGCCACATCTGTCTGAATAAAGGGTACGAAGTTGTCATCCGGCAAGCTGCGACCAATGGCACTGACAATACCGACACTGGCGGAGTAATCCAGTCCGAAAGGCGAACCGATGGCAACTACCCACTCGCCGACTTTCAGGCTTTCCGAGTCACCAAACTCAAGGGTTGGCAGGTCTTTGGCATCAATTTTCAGCAAGGCCAAATCCGTTTCCCGATCCGTGCCGATGATTTCAGCGGTAAATTCCTCGCGATCGCTGAAACGCACGGTGATGGTGTCGCCATTTTCCACCACGTGATTATTGGTCAGAATGTAGCCGTCTTCTGACACCACAAAACCAGAACCGGAGGATCGCCGCAAACGCTGCCGGGGCATGCCCCGTTGACCGAAAAAGCGTCGCAGCATTTCTTCCATTTGCTCTTGTTGAGAGCTGCTGGCCGCCTTGCCCTCCACTTCGATTTTTACCACTGCGGGAGAACTCTCCTCAATCAGCTTGGTGAAGTCCGGCAACTCCGCAGAAGCACTGACAGATACCATTACCAAAGCCACAAAAAACAGTTTTACCCATTTGTTCAGCATACATTTACTCCATCAAAGAACAATCATTATTAATCAGCACAGGGCTGTAATCTTTGCTGCGGCGCAAGGCATAACGGTGTACACCCCAGGCCCCCAAAAACAAACCTGACAAAGCACTGGTGGCCACCTGCCAATCATTCCAACCTGTTACGGTGGCGGCACCACTGAGGACCATCATAGCCAGTACAGGCACCAGATATAAAATGGCAGAAGCGGATACCAACATTGCCTCCGGCACCCCTACTTGCACTTGATCGCCAACTTTCAGGGAACCGTTAAAACCGGCGTCCAAAGGTACTCGTACCAAATTGGGTTTGGCCATCAATTTCCCCAACAGGCGCTGGCCACAACCGCTACGAGCGGCACAGGCTCCACAAGCACTTTTGGGAGCGGCCTCCACCCAAATGCAATTTTTTTCAACGGCGCCAATAGTAACGGTTTCGCAAATCATCTGTGCACATTTATCTGGTAAAAATATGTAAATCAATCAACAAGTTATGATATTTCAACAATAAAAAAGCCTGTAAAGCAGAGGGTAATGTACCCCGGCTTTACAGGCTGTAGTGTAAAAGGCAAACGCTTACTTTTCGACAGCAGTATCTTCTTGTGAATCCTGTCGTAATTTTTCAAAGCGCTCTTTCAAGTCTTGTTCGAAAGCCTCATCCAAATTGCTGGGTGGCTCCAGAACCAATTGGCTAACCGGTGCGGTGGGTATGGGCTGAGAGAACTCGCTGGCAACCGGAGGTACAGTGTCGTTGCTGGAAGCGATTCCCACATTGCCGGCAGGATTGCCCGGCAGGTTTGCCTGCTGTACACCAATCACGATAGCCAGGGTCACCGAGGCGGCAATGGCCACACGACCCAGGGTTTTCAGCACGCCGCCAGTGGCTTTGTGAGCGGGCTCTGCATCCAGGGCCGCAGCCACAGAAGCAGACAGGTCCAGAGTGCGTGCCGGGGCATCATTATGCAAGGCACTGCGGGCCAGCTGATAGCGTTCCCAGGTATTGCGCAGCTCACCATCATCGGCGGCGGCTTTGAGTACGCGCTGGAGTTCCAGTTCGTCAGCCGAGTCGTCCATCAATGCCGACAGTGATTCTCTCAGGCGATTGTCGTGGTCGCTCATTAAATCTGTACCTCTGTTGAGTCGTAAAACGGTTTCAAAATTGGGTTAATCAGTGCCTGACGGCGTTGTTACAGCTGATCAGACACAGCTTGTTGCAATTGGTTCCAGCGAACTGCAATTTTTTGTAAAAATCTTTGCAGCACTGGTTACCCCACTACAGGGCACCACTCATCAATGCCTTGACCTTTTGATCAATGGCCTCCCGGGCGCGGAAAATGCGCGAACGCACGGTACCCACCGGGCAGTCCATTACATTGGCGATGTCTTCGTAGCTAAGCCCTTCAAACTCTCGCAGAGTCACCGCCGAACGCAGCTCCTCTGGCAGGTTGGCAATGGCTTCGTCCACCACCACCTTGAGCTCATCCCGAAACAGTTGTTGCTCCGGGCTGGCGATGTCCTTGAGGCTGTCACTTCCGGAGTAATACTCCGCATCGCCCACATCCACATCGCTGGCCGGGGGGCGTCGACTGCGGGCCACCAGGTGGTTTTTGGCCGTATTGACAGCAATGCGATACAACCAGGTATAAAACTGGCTGTCACCGCGAAAATTCTTCAGTGCCCGGTAAGCCTTGATAAAAGCCTCTTGGGACACGTCGTTCACTTCCTCAAAGTCGTTGATGTAACGACTGACGATGGCACCTACCTTGTGCTGGTATTTCAACACCAACAGGTCGAAGGCGCGCTTGTCTCCCTTCTGAACTCGGCTGACCAACTGTTTGTCCGTCATTTGCGCCGATTCTACTGCCATGGAAATTCCTTATTTTTATCGATCACTTACAAAGCGAAAAAGTGTGTCATGGGACTCGCAGCCAATCAATAAGTTCAACCTGAATCCGTGACTTCAGAGTGAGTGCAGAGTGCAAGATATTGATTTCACAGTGGAATTAAAAAATCTTAGCTTCACCCATCGGTTAAGTGGGTATTTTTTAAACCGCTGTGGGATCAAGAGCTTGTGCTGTGCGCCACTCTGTAGTCAGGGATTCAGGTTCGGCTGGCCAGACCCGCGTTGGCTATACTATCATGCCTGCCCTGACTCGCTGCAAGTAGCTTGAATATATGGCAAAACGGGATCAATTTGATGTACTGGTGGTTGGCAGTGGTGCCGCTGGCCTGACCGCGGCCCTGCAACTGGCAGAGCGTTTTCAGGTGGGGCTGATCTGCAAAGGCGAGCTGCTCAGCGGTTCCACCATGTGGGCCCAGGGAGGCATTGCCGGGGTATTCGACCAGGACGACAGCATAGAGATGCACGTGGCCGACACCGCCCGCGCCGGTGCCGGGTTGTGCCACCTGGATTCGGTGCGGTTTACTGCCGAGAATGGCCCCGCCGCCCTGCGCTGGCTGATCGACCAGCAGGTGGATTTTACCCGCAGCGACGATCCCGGCAGCAACGGCTACCACCTGACCAAAGAAGGTGGCCACAGCCACCGGCGAATACTCCACAGCGCAGATGCCACCGGCAAAGCCATCTCCAATGCCCTGGTCGACAAAGTCCGCCAGCACCCCAATATCCATATTCACCAGCACCACGCGGTGATTGACCTGATCACCGCCGCTGACCCCAACTCCCGCAAGCTGCGCTGTATCGGCGCCTATGTGCTGGATGTAAAGTCCGACAGCAGTGCTGTTGTGCAAGCCAAAGCAGTGGTGTTGGCCACCGGTGGCGCCAGCAAAGCCTACCTGTACACCAGCAATCCGGACGGCGCCAGCGGAGATGGCATTGCCGTGGCCTGGCGGCGGGGTTGCCGGGTAGCCAATATGGAATTTAACCAGTTCCACCCCACCTGCCTCTATCATCCAGAAGCCCGTACCTTTCTGATTACCGAGGCATTGCGCGGTGAAGGGGCCTACCTGCTGTTACCCAACGGCGAGCGCTTTATGGACAGATTCCACCCGGATGCGGAACTGGCACCCCGGGATATAGTGGCCCGCGCCATCGACCATGAAATGAAGCGACTTGGCTGTGAATGCCTGTATCTGGACATCTCCCACCGCCCGGCAGAATTTATCGAAAAACACTTCCCCACGGTACGCAAACGCTGTCTTAAATACGGCATCGACATCACCCGCGAACCCATTCCGGTGGTACCCGCCGCCCACTACACCTGTGGCGGCATTATGGTGGACCAGCACGGCCGCACCGACCTGCACAATCTCTATGCCGTGGGTGAAGCCGCCTTTACCGGCCTGCACGGAGCCAATCGCCTGGCCAGTAATTCACTGCTGGAATGTGTGGTGTACGCCCGCGCCGCCGCCGACCATATAGAACAGGTATTTGCCGACATTGCCGAAATGAGTGAAGCGCCCCTGTGGGATGAATCCCAGGTGACCCACTCCGACGAAGACGTGGTGTTGTCTCACAACTGGGATGAACTGCGGCGCTTTATGTGGGATTACGTGGGCATCGTGCGCACCGACAAGCGCCTGGAGCGCGCCCTGCACCGGGTACAGGTGTTGCAAAAAGAAATTCACGAGTACTACAGCAATTACAAGATCAGTAAAAACCTGCTGGAAGTGCGCAACCTCACAATGGTGGCGGAATTGATTATTCGCTCGGCGGCGCGGCGCAAAGAGAGTCGCGGATTGCACTACACCCTCGACTACCCCGGCCTGGCGGCGGTGGCCAAAGATACCATTATGGTGCCGGACAATTACGCCGGGCAGGATATTATTGTCAATGCATCCTGACAGCCACACCCAGGCGGCGATAGTCGTCGGCTTCCAGGCTGTCGAAGGGAATCACCAAATAGCGCCGCTTGCCATTGATCAGCGCGGGTAACACCGTCAGCCAGCGGGTGACATAACAGGGAACCAGTAATTCCATCAGCAGTTGCCTGCCAGACCTTTCCTGCAATGACCAGGTTTCATCAATAACCAGCTTTTGTGGCAATAGGTGATGGCGCTTTAACCCGAGACAAACACTGACAAGCAACGCCACACTGAGCGACATCGACACCCACAGAGACACCGGAAGCCACCAGACGGCCAGCAATATGAAACCGTGTATCAGGCACACAAACCACCGTAATACCTGTGAATCCCTGAGACAAAACTCCTGCCGCATCAGCGCTTAATTTGTGAGCGGCTATCACGAATAATGTGGACGATTTTCAACAGCTCCGTATCCTCCGGGTCAGTGCGCTTCATCAACCAGGCAAACAGGTCCTGGTCCTGTTCCTCAAGCAGTTGGTGATAGCGCTCTTTGTCTTGTTCCGCCAGTGTGGGGTAAATCTGTTCCACAAAAGGCAGCAGTATCAAATCCAGCTCCAGCATCCCCCGGCGGCTGCCCCAAAACAGGCGATTCTTGTCCATCTGCGTTTTACCAATCTGACAACGAAAAATTGAAGCCGCATTATAGGGCAAGGCTGGTAACATACGCCCCCACAATTACACGATTTTGGCGACTGTATGGATTCCTGGCATCAATTTCTACAACAGCAAGGCGCACATTTTGACGGTGAACGCTTGCTGGGCTTTGGCGAACAACTCGAACACTATGCGCAATTGTTAACAGATACCGTTGTCTGCCCACTGACAAACTGGGCCTCTGTTCTGGTGCAGGATGGTGCACTGCAAGGGGGCAGCCAAAAATTACTGCAGGGGCAGCTGACCTGCGACCTGGACAAACTGGGCCAGCAGACAACACTGTTTGGAGCCCACTGCACTCCAAAGGGCCGGGCAGTGGCCAACTTTTATTTGCTGCAGCAGGACAACAGCCAGGTCACCCTGGTGCTACCCCGGGACCAGATAAACAACACCACCTCCAGCTTGGGCAAGTACGCCCCTTTCTTTCGGGTCACTCTGACACAGGGCAACCATCAGTTGCTGGCGCTGGCCGGGCCTCAGGCTCAGGCACAATGCGCCGCACTGTTTGGTAGCGCACTGCAACAGCCCGGGCAATGCGCTCACAGTGACTACGGCCAGGCCCTGTGCGTAGCTGAACACCAAATGCTGCTGCTGTTGCACCCGGAACACTGTGAAACCGTTTGGCAAACCCTGGTGGACAATGCCAAACCCGCAGGCCCGGACCTCTGGGAGCTACTGACCATACAAGCCGGCATTGGCCACATCCGCGCCGCCACCTGTGAAGAATTTATTCCGCAAATGCTCAACATGCAGGCCAGCCACGGAAAAAATGGCGCCATCAGTTTTAAGAAAGGCTGTTACACCGGTCAGGAAGTGGTGGCGCGCATGCACTACCTGGGCAAACTGAAGCGCCGCATGTACCGCTTGCAAACCCATTATTCGCAAACCCAATGTGCAAACATCGCCATTGGCGACCACTGCTACCTGCCGCATCAAACCCAAAGCCAGGGCCGCGTGGTCAACAGCGCGCGCTGCGGTCAGGAAAAAATGGAACTACTGGTGGTACTGACGGAAAAAGCCGCCGCCAGCGAGCAACTGGCGTTTGGCCCCAGCCCGGACAGTGCCCAACCAATTGCCGTATCGCAACTGCCACTGCCCTACCCTCTGGAACCCTGACCCCATGGCAGACCTGCTGCACTATTTGCAACAGCACCAAGATCTGCTTGTCTGGCTGGGCGTGGCTTCGCTGCTTACCTTTGTGGTCAGCCTGCTATCCCTGCCCTGGCTGGTGTCACGCATACCGGAAGATTACTTTCTCCCCAAAAAGCGACAGCCCTCACAATGGAAAGAGCAGCGCCCGCTGACACGCAGCCTGTTGTTGATCGGCAAAAACTGTTTGGGAGCTGTATTGCTGATGGGCGGTGTTTTAATGCTGTTCCTGCCGGGCCAGGGATTGCTGACCATCGCCATGGGACTGCTGCTGATGGATTACCCCGGCAAATTCAGGCTGGAACGCCGCATCGCCACCATGCCCGCCATTTTTAACGGCCTGAACTGGTTGCGTGCCAAAGCCAAGCACCCGCCGCTGCGTTCGCCGAATAGCTAAATTCCTAACCCGTCATTGCGAGGCGCAGGCCACGGCAATCTCGTGATGCTCTCTGCCAGCCTAATAGAGATCGCCGCGCTGCGCTCGCGATGACTAATTTTCTACCCCACCGACCAATCAATTGGCACTTGCCCCCGATCCTGTAAATACTGGTTGGCTTTTGAAAAATGCCTGCAGCCGAGGAACCCCCGATGGGCCGACAAGGGCGATGGATGTGGTGCCTTTAAAACCAGGTGTTTATTGCCATCAATCAGCGCGCCTTTGCGCTGGGCATAACTGCCCCACAGCATAAATACCAACCCTTCCCGTTGCTGATTAAGCTCGGCGATGGCGCGGTCGGTAAACTCCTCCCAACCCTTGCCCTGGTGAGCCCCCGCCCTGCCTTGCTCGACGGTCAAGGTAGCGTTTAACAACAATACCCCCTGCTGTGCCCAGGATGTCAGGCAGCCGTGCTCAGGGAAAGGCGAACCGGTATCCGCTTCAATCTCCTTGTAGATATTCACCAGCGAAGGAGGAATACGCACACCGGGCAATACAGAAAAACACAGCCCGTGGGCCTGCCCAGGCCCGTGGTAAGGGTCCTGGCCAAGTATGACCACCTTCACTTGATCAAAAGGCGTATTGTCAAAGGCCGCAAACCACTGGCTGCCTTTGGGGTAAATTACCTTGCCCGCGTCTTTTTCCGCCTGAAGAAATGCCCTCAGATCGGTCATATAAGGCTGTTGAAAGTCCACCTCTAACACCCGCAACCAGGACTTATGCATCTGAATGGCCATGCCATCGTTCTCCGCTGTGTGATAAATTCAGGCAGCAAATGGTAACCCAACCGATGATTGATACACATCAAAAGGCACAGCGGCAACTGCTGCTGAAATAGCGTTAGATAACTTGGAGTAAAGAATGAAAACACACCTGATTGCTGCCACCCTGCTCACATTCCCGCTGATTACCAGCAACGCCCTCGCCGGTGATGCCGCCGCCGGAAAAGCCAAAGCCGTTACCTGCATGGCCTGCCACGGACCCCAGGGCATCAGCCCCAACGATCAGTGGCCCAATCTGGCCGGTCAGAAAAAAGGCTACCTGATTAAACAGATCAAAGCATTTCGAGACGGCGAGCGCAAAGAGCCACTGATGAAGCCCATGGTGCAGAATTTGAGCGATGAGGATATTGAAAATCTGGCGGAGTATTTTTCCGGGCTGAAAGGCAACTGATTAACGCCCCAACTTCGTCAAATACCAACCAACACCAAACGTGAACGTCAGCGCGGATTTACTTTCGACTAACGGGCTGTCTTCGAAGGCAGCCCCACCCAGATAATCAAAGCGCAGCGAACCGCCCATCCAAAGGCGCTCCACTCGCTGCCGCAAACCAATCCTGACAACAGACCCACTGTATCCTGAGCGGGCATTAAAGCGTTGACGACTGGCGGTTTCAAACACCGGGACTACCTCATAGAAGTAGTCGTGATAACGTTCGCTGCCGTAAAGCAGGCCCGCCTGGGCAACCACATCCCAATTGCCAATATAACGCTTTTGGCGAAAAGCAATTTGTGGATTCGCCACCCAGCCTATGTAGTCGATGTCACTGAAATCACTGGCCACCACCGTGCGCACGGGGAGATGCAATGCCCATCCCTCTCGCACCGTATCGCCACTGAGGTTTATCACAAAATCAGGCCCCAGCTCAAAGGTAGGCAGCAGTTCCGGCATACCGCGCCGCAATGAATCATCACCATCATCCTGTGCCAGCGACAGCTCGGCACTGACGTTTAGCTCAAAGCGATTATCGGCAAAAAACTCACCGCGAATACCTTCGTCATCCGCCTTGAGAAAATCTCCGTTGTACTTCACCAACGGGAATGGCGCCAGGCGCAGCTGGTATTCATCGGAACCGCGATAAGCCGGCAGTGCCTGCCCACCAATACCGACACCCAGCTCCCACTCCGGTTTGGTATTTTTTCCATCTTCAGCGACAACGGAAAACGATGTGCTGGCCAACAAAATCTTGAGCATCCACTTCAAAGGCCCAAGAGAACAACGATCATTCATAAAATATCCATTAACTCATTACTTGTTGTAACTATTCAGCATGTTCTGAAAAACCTGAAGGCGTGAATTTGGGGTGGCTTGCTGTGACCGTGGCCAGCAGGGATGCTGGCCTCGAGCTTACATGGAAGTACTTGCAGCGTGTCACAGCAAGCCACCCCAGATTTACGTCTCGCGACAAACCGCCACAAACAGCGCACGCGCCATTGTCACTTCAAAAAGTGCTGAATAGTTACTACTTGTTGTACGACGCGTATCGGGAAAAATCTTTGGCAATATCTTCCAGCATCTTGTTATCCGCGGCCCCCATTGACCAGGCGCCGTGGTTGGCTCTGCCGATACGCTGATACTCCGGCCAGGCCACTGATTCACCGGTACTGGTGTCAACAAACTGAGCTTCCATCACAACCACAGAACTGCCCGCCATGGCACCCACAAAATAACGGGCAGCACCACCGATAAATTTCACCTGGCGAATATGAGGTTTTATGACAAGTGCATGCTCTTTTTTGGCTTCCATCTTCTCCGCACTTTCAAGGGATATCTTCTCCAGCTTGGGGAATACCTGACGCATACTGCGGAATAACACCTCGCCAATTCTTTTCGCGGCTTTTTTATTGGCGCCCTGATCGGCGTATTTTTCCGCCATGGTGATGTCCGCCAGATAAACACTGTCAAAAGAACTCAGCGGCACGGTAGATCGCTCCGGTATACCCAGTGCGGGCTGTTCTATTTTCGTGGCACAGCCAGATAACAAAACAACAAGCGACGCGGCAAGAAATGCAAAACTGCAAATGAATTTTCTCATGGTAAATTTCCTTATTAATGGATTAATTTTTTATCGTTGCTGATCCACAAATCTTGAAGACATGAATCCGGGGGGTAGCTTGTTGTGACATCGAGCCTACATGGACGTATGCACGGCGTGTCACGACAAGCTGCCCGTCCGGCAACACATGGAGTTTATTGATAACTGTTCGTTTAGGGACAGCAGCGCCCTTAGCCTACCCAGACCGTTTAGCAACCAGATTGACCAGTGTTTCCTCTCGGTCTTCCGGAACTTTAAAACCGAGCTTTTCAAAAAGCCCCAAATCCTCCCGGCTCCACCACAAGTAGGGTCGGGAAATCTGTGCTTCTGGCACATCGAAGCCCGCACTGCGAATCAATGCTATATATTCATCATCGGTTTTCTGAACATCCATTGGATGACGAAACAGCAGGCGAATCATTAAAGAGTGGATATAGCGTTTGCAGGATTCCGCAAACAACATAACGCCTCCCGGCTTTAACACCCGATAAAACTCCTGAATAGCACGTTCGTGATCCACCAGATGATGAAAAGTCTGATGACAAAACAGCATATCCACAGATTGATCCGGCAGCGGCAATGCTGCCGCATCGCACAAATGAACTTCCACCCGGCTACGGCAGGCTTCGATATTAACTTTTGCCCGCCCCTCCGCTTTCGGGTCTACATCCACACCGATGAGCTTTTCCGGCGAATAGCGTTGATCAAGAAGTTTTAACGAGTGCCCATGACCATAGCCGATATCCAGAATTACGGGGAATTTTCGCTCCTTCAAAGGATACAATGATTCCAGACTATTGAGTGCGCGGGTCAATACATGCACGATCCAGGTGTCCGTACCCAGAAACCACACGCCGAAACGGGATTCTTTTACCCACGAAGCATCACTCTTGCTTAGCTCGCTCATATAACTACCCTCAAAATCCCGAATACAACCATCATTGCCCCAAATAAAGATCAACAATCAGTGTATTCCAACGGGCCTCTTTAGATTTTTCCCCAGCCCATCGCTCTTTCTGTTGCTGCAAAAACTCTTTACTTTGTGGGGAGCCAATATCACCAATGGCTTTCAATGCCATACCCCGATCCTGCCAACTGTCTGCGTCTTCATACACGGGTTTCAAAAATTCGATTTGATCGTCACCTCCCAAAATACCTATAGCAGATATGGCCGCCAGGCGAATGTATTCCTTTTTAGAGGTAGCAAATTCCAGCAAGTGAGGCAGCGCCTCTTTATTGTTGGAAAAGCCCAGTTCGTAAACATCCAGATAGGACAGCTTGTCTGTATCGCCATTTTCCCGAATGGTGTTGGCAATGGCATCCACTTCAGAGTTGGGCAATGAATAACCAAACAGCTGCTCATTTATTTTCGCAGCAATCTCTTTCACCAGCAGTTCCAGCGGCTCGTTGTAGCAGGGCTCGTTGATCTCTGTCATTGTCCATACAGGCAATTTTCCTCGTTTGACAAACGCGGCCAGTCGAGTGGAACCGCCCTGCTCATCCAGCAAGTCCACTTTGGCAGAAGACAGCGTTACCCAGGGCGAAAACCCGTTGGAGCGATGATTCAGAAAATTCAAATCTTTCAGTTCAACAACAACACCACTATTACCCGAAAAATCTACCGGCAGATTTCTCGCCAGAAGCTCTCTTTGCAGTGACTCGGTAAATACAGAACCGGCTTTCAGGGCTTTACCATCCAGCTTCAAATTCACGGTAACAACACCGGAAGACGCGTTATGCCCCGCAGGTAAAGCACTGCGCAATGTCATTTGCTGCTGTACAAGTTCACCTGACTGTTGATAGCCCCGAGACGATGCTACCGGAGTATCCAGAGGCACTGTTAACGAACAAGCCTGACAAAAAAGTAGAACCCCGGAACATAAAAGAAGACCAATTTTATTCATTATTTTCTCCATATATTTGTAACAGCGTTTGATTCAATAAAGATTAGCTATAAATTCATTGTTGTCCCACAAACTCGAACAACATGAATTGGGTATTGCTTGATGTGACCGTGGTCAGCAAGGATGCTGACCTCGAGCCCCCATGGATGGGTTTACGGCGCGTCACAGCAAGCAATACCCAATTCATGTCTGCCGCGAACCCAAACTCTTTGACGGCCTTATTTTTCCTGTGATTCAGGGATAAAAACTTAAAGTTTATGGGACAGCAGTGCTATAAATTATCAGTTTCGCTTAAAGATCAAAGACGTATTAATCCCACCAAAAGCAAAGTTATTACTCATCACATACTCGCAATCCAGGTTTCGCCCCTCTCCCACGATGTAGTCCAAATCTCCGCATTCCGGGTCGCGGTCGGTGAGATTTAGCGTGGCGTGAAACCAGCTTTCGTTCATCATTTGTATCGCTGTCCAGGCTTCCAATGCTCCGCAGGCTCCCAGTGTATGGCCGGTAAAACTTTTCAAAGCGCTGATGGGGGTGGCGCTGCCAAATATCTTTGCGGTCGCCTGGGTTTCCGCCACATCGCCCCGATCTGTGGCTGTTCCGTGGGCGCTGATATAACCAATGCTCTCCGGGGATAACTGCGCGTCCTGCAGCGCAAGCTCCATGGCCACCTGCATGGTATCCCGGGACGGCTGGGTAATGTGGGCACCATCGGAATTGCTGCCAAAGCCTACAATCTCGGCGTATATGGTCGCACCTCTGGCCTGGGCATGTTCCAGCTCCTCCAAAATCAGCGTGCCAGCGCCCTCCCCGATCACCAAGCCATCGCGGTTGCGGTCAAAGGGTGACGGGGTCGAGTGTGGGGAATCATTGCGGGTACTGGTGGCAAACAGTGTGTCAAAAACCGCCGCCTCGGTAGCACAAAGTTCTTCTGCTCCCCCGGCAACCATCAACAACTGGCGTCCATTTTTGATGGCTTCGTAGGCATAACCAATCCCCTGACTGCCGGATGTACAAGCACTGGAAGTGGTAATAACACGGCCTTTCAAGCCAAAGAAAACGCCGATATTAACCGCAGCGGTATGGCTCATCATGCGGATATAAGACGAGGCATTGAGACCGTCGGTAGAATGATGAAGCAGCATTTTTCCGAAATCTGCAATCGCATCGGTACTGCCTGTGGAAGACCCATAGGAAACTCCCATGCGGCCATCCTGTATGCTCGGGTCGCCCAGTAGTCCCGCATCTTCCAGCGCCAGCTCAGTAGCGCGAGTGGCCATTATCGCCACCCGGCCCATTCCGCGGGTCGCCTTGCGGCTGTAGTGGGCGGGTTTTTGAAAATCGCAAACCGGCCCGCCCAACCGGGTATTCAAACCTTCGTATTTGTCCCAGTCTTCTATATAGCGGATACCGCTTTGCCTGGCGCGAAGGCTGGCCGACACGCTGGGCCAATCCTGTCCGATGGGCGACAGCCCTGCCATTCCGGTAACGACCACTCTTTTCATTAACACATACCACCATTAACTGATATAACCTGACGGGTGATGTAAGCCGCATCCTCCGACATCAAAAAGCTGACCGCAGAAGCCACTTCTTCCGGCTTCCCCAGGCGGCGACAGGGAATCATCTTGCTGACTTCATCCATTGGCAAATCGCTGAGCATATCTGTTTCAATCAATCCCGGTGCCACGCAATTGACTGTGATTTTGCGTTTCGCCAACTCCAGTGCCAACGCTTTGGTGGCGCCGATAATACCTGCTTTTGCCGCGCTGTAGTTCACCTGGCCCCGATTGCCCATAACTCCGGAAACCGATGATATGGTCACCACCCTGCCGGGTTTGCGGCGACGAACCATGGGCATCACCAGTGGATTTAGAACATTGTAGAAACTGTCCAGATTGGTGCGCAGCACTTGGTCCCATTCCTCCCCTGTCAAACTGGGGAACGCATTATCACGGGCGACTCCGGCATTGCACACCACGCCATAATAAGCACCGTGCTTTTCTACATCCGCCAGTAATGTCGCTTCCGTTGTCGCCCGGTCAGATACATCAAAACCCAGTATGCGGGCTTCGCCCCCCATGGCAACAATAGCTTCCTGAACCTCTTTAGCGGCAGCGGCGGAATTGCGATGGTGAATAACCAGATTGTAGCCATCGCTGGCCAGCTTGAGTGCCACAGCACGGCCAATACCTCTGCTGGAACCGGTAACCAAAACTGTTTTTGTCATATGTTTTTATTCCGTTCAAGGTGTCCGTAATTCTTCGACTTAATTTTATCGAGCTCATTGGTGCAGTGCCTGGAAAAATTAATCTGCAACACTACAAGAAGGCGTTAACACCCTCTATTGCTGCTCCAGAAATTGCTCGACATCCTCGGGCTGAAACACATTCAGATTCGCCGTGAGAGAGCAATCATCAGCGCTGATTTCACAGGCAAACACACTCAGGCCATTTTCCCCTTCCAGCACTTCATCCACGCTGACTGTCAGCTGCTCACCGCACCGAAAATGATCTCGAGGGCTTTGATAGCGACGAGTACCCACCAAAAAACCCAACTTGACCGGCTCTCCCGCTTTCCGGGCCTTGATTCCGGCGAAGGCGGCGATGGTTTGGGCCATATACTCAATACCCAACCAGGCAGGCACACGGCCATCCGTGTCAAACAAACCGTCCTGACGAACCGTAAGAGCAACGGTGACACCTGTGTCGCGAGACTCCAGCACCCTATCCAGCAGTATCATATCGCCGCTGTGCGGGATCAGCTCGTCTATGGGCCATAAGCCCACTTTTTGCCTACTCATACTGACCTAACAATTGGTTTATCACAGGTGTCATTTTACTTTTCACACTGGCCCACTTATTTAGAGCAAACCCGCCTTTACCTTTTAAATGATAATCCGCGTAACCAATTCTGGAATGATCTTTAAACAATCGTAACTCGGCATGAGAAAGGTATGGACTGAAATCCCACGATCTTAACGCAGTGTACGTTAGCCAAAACTTGCAATGAGCAGGCCTCTGCCCCATATATACTTCAGTCGTTATCAAGTGATCTTGAAAGCCATCTTCAATCACTTGAACAAAGTTTTTCACGATCACTTTGGGGTTATTCTTTATGCATACATGTGTCATTTGGTGCGACTTATCCACCTCAGACACATCGATTGAAGTGCAACCAGAAATCATTACCAAAAGCATCAATAATGCAATTTTTTTCATCTTAATTACTCCCTATTAATTATTTTCAACCATGCAACCTGGCTGGCCTAGCATTATAGAAATATTATTGCCACCAAAGGCAAAAGAGTTACTCAAACAGAGCTTAACAGCAGTCTCAAGACGCCCTCCTTGCGCTACAAAATTCAATTCTGGCAGAGACTCATCTCTGACGCCATCCCACAGATGTGGGGGCAACGCACCATCTCTGCGGTTCAGCGTCAGCCAGCATAAAGCCGCTTCTATCGCCCCGGCAGCACCCAGGGTGTGGCCAATCATCGGTTTGCTTGAACTGCATGCCAGACCACTGCCGAATAACTGCTCCACCGCCAAACTTTCCATGGCGTCATTCTGCCGGGTGGCGGTGCCGTGGAGGTTGAGATAGTCTACCTGATCGGCAGATACTCCGGCATCCTGCAATGCCAGTTGCATGGCGCGAAAAGCGCCGTTACCGGTGGGGTCCGGGCCAGAGATATGGTGGGCATCGGAGCTTGAGCCCGCCCCCAGAAAAGCAACCTCTGAAGGTTCTTTTGTTACCAAAAAAAGCGCCGCACCCTCACCGATGTTAATACCGTCCCGGTTGGCGCTGAACGGGTTGCAGTGGCCAGCAGACACCGCCTCCAGTGCCGAAAACCCTTGCACAGTCATACCGCACAGGCTGTCCGCACCACCGGCTATTACCGCATCGCACAGGCCCAGTGCCAACAACCGGCGGGCGGATAGCAGCGCCCGGGCACCGGATGAACAGGCGGTGGAAAGGGTGTACGCCGGCCCACGAGTTCCCAGGTATTGCCGCAAAAATTCCGCCGGAGCACCAATGGCCTGTTGGCGATAACTGTACCCTTCAGGTAATGCTCCGGTGCTGTGGTACGCTCTGTGGGCGGCTTCACCCTGTGCAATCCCCGAGGTACTGGTACCAATCACAATACCGATACGGTGACTTTCAACCTGTGACAGGCAAACATCCACTGAGGCCTTCATATCTTGCAACGCCGCCAACAACAATTGGCAGTTGCGGCTTTGGTAGTCAGACAGCGCCTCTGGCACAGCGGGCAAACCCCCTTTCACTTCACCCACCACCACATCAGCGGGCAGCCCCTCTCCCTGGGCACCGTATTGGGTGCTTGTGCCCATACCTTTGCGACACCCATGGAATAAGGCCGCCGATACCTGCTCCCTGCCCTGTCCCAGTGCGCAGACTACGCCAAGATCATTGAGATAACAGTTTGTCACAGTGCAACGGCCTCCAGGGTTTTCACTTGAAGCCTGTAACCGTAGAGGTGGTTCACCAATTGATACTCTCCGTCTTTTGCTGTGGGTTTTCCCTGGGTATAGATCACCGCAGCCCGCAACTGCCCCCCTTCAAACAGGTTGCGTTCGCTGTTTTTATCGACCAGCTGCCAGCCATTGGGCAGGCGGGCAATAATTGCCTCCGCAGGCCACAGTGCCAGCTGTATATCGTTCAACACCTGAATCGGCTGCAGCTGTTCCGGTATCCAGCGGCTGCGACTCTGTTGCAGGGTTTGGCCATCGTACTGCAAGCCAAACAGCTTTATCCCCTGCGGGGACAATGCGGCCAGGCTGAGGGTATCTGAATTGACCTCCAGAACACACAGCATTTTGTGTTGCTTGCCCGCATATTCCCCGGTCACCCGCTGTTGCAATTGCACAGAACCGACAAAATCAGCGGGGGCCAAAACAGGCATTGCCCGATGTTCTGGCACAGCTGGCCGGGGGTTGTTTTGGCACCCGGCCAACAACAAAATGGCAAACAACAAAACGGCAAAAGGCATGTGCAGATTCACACTAACTCCTCACAGCAAACATTCGCCAATACATCCAGCCGCCTCCGTGTGCTGTGCACAAAGGGGTTATCGTTGTCCCAGGCATAACCGGCCAAAATGGAACAAATCTGCGCGCGCACAGAGGGATCTGCACCGGGGTAGAAAAATATATCCTGCAATTTACCCTCGTACCACATTTCAACAAAGGCTCGAAATGTCTCTACCCCGGACTGCAATGGCCGGGCGTAGTCCGCATCCCAGTCTACCGCTTCACCTCGCAGTTGCCTGGCCAGCGCAGCCGCCGCCAGGGTCGCCGATTTCATGGCGATGGTGACCCCGGAGGAGAATATCGGATCTAGAAATTCACCGGCATTCCCCAACAGGGCGAAACGCTCGCCCCACAAACGAGATACCGTGGCAGAGTAACCAACAATGGTGTTGACCGGGGTGTCATAAACAGCGTGCTTCAAATGGCGTGACAATACCGGGTCCTGGTTAAGCAAATTCCGTAAAATTGTCTGCTTGTCGCCGTCGAGTTGCGCAAAAAAAGCGTCCTCGGCAACAACACCCACGGAGCTTCTGCCATTGGCAAATGGAATCAACCAATACCACAGATCACGGTGATCCGGGTGCACGGTGGCCAGTATTTTGCGGCGGTCAAAATCCGGGGAGTCAATGCGATCTTCCACATGGGTAAAAATGGATCGCCTTGACGGAAAATCAGACGGCCTGTCCAGTTTCAAAAGACGCGGCAATACCCGACCAAAACCGCTGGCATCCAATAAAAATCGAGCGGTGTGCACATATTGTTCACCACTGCCACTGCGGGCATACACTGTGCAGCCCTGGTCGTCGAAAGCAACCTGTTGAATTGTCCGGCCGTAATGAATCTCCACGCCCTGAGCAGCGGCACAGTCTGCCAGAATTTTGTCAAAGCTGGCACGCTCTACCTGGTAGGTGAGGTTCGAGCCAGGAGAAAACTTATCGCTGAAATCAAAATCGGTGTAGCGCCCACGCCAGTTAAAGGCAGCGCCATTTTTGGCTTGAAAGCCAGCCGCTTTAACCGCTTCCAGCATACCGGCGTCTTTAATCAATTCCATGCATTGAGGCAGCAAACTCTCGCCGATAGAAAATCTTGGAAAGTGCTCTTTTTCGACAACAGTAACATCAAAGCCCTGCTGTTTAAGCAACGCCGCTGCCAGTGCACCGGACGGCCCTGCGCCAATGACCAGCACATCGCTGTGCCGTTTATTTTCCATTTCCATGCTCCTGCAATTTGGCCGCTACCGGTGCCAGCAACAGCGCAGCGGCAATGCCGATTAACAGCGTTTGCCCAAACGACCTTACCGCCTCGGTATCACTGACCGACAACAAACCAAACGCCAACAACGTGGTCAGTGCCGACAAAATAATTGCCAGTGCTGTATGAGCGGCAAGGCTGCTCTGGCGAACCGCAAAAATGCCAAAGTCGGCGCCAATACCCAAAAGCAGCAGCAGGGCAAATACCCGAAACAGATTGACTGATTCTCCCAACCAACCCAACGCTCCAAGAGTCATGGCTATTGCCGTGACCGGAACCCCGATGGCAAGCACGGCTCGCTTGGTGCCCAACCGCAAAACCAGCAATAGAATCGCAATCAGCACACCGCATAACAGCAACAACGCTGCCCGCTGACGATAGGTTGCCATTACTGCGGAAACATCCCCTACCGTGTCCACCAGATACGCGCCTGCGGGCAATACCTGTTGCTGCAACGCGGCCACATCCTGCACTCCTTGCAGACGCACGATGGAACGGCAACGGTTATCGGCACATCCAAGAAACAGGTTTTTCCAGTGATCCGGTGCGGCAGCCAGCCATTCATTTAAGGTCAGGGTGCGCTCACTCGCCTGTTGAAATGCCGCGACCTCTGCGTCAATCAGGGAGTTGTCAAACCCCAGGGCCAACAAGTAACTGCGCAACGCACCACTGTCGTACAAACTGCGTTGCAACAAGCGATAATTCTCACGCTGCTTCTGTTGGTTTGGCAGCAGCAACGACAAGCCCTGATAGCCTGAAATAACCTCTGCTTTTTGCAAATCATTCAAGCCTTGGGCCAACTTTCTTTCGCGTTTGAGCAGCTCAATTTCGGAACTGCCCTCAACCACAAAAAAGCGGCTGTCGTAGGTCTCCGGCAAGCGAGACTTGATCAATTCTTCCTGAATTTTCAGGTCTGCATTCGGCACCTGTAACTGACGCACATCATCTTCACTGTGCAACCAAACACTGCCCGAAATAACCGCAAGTACTAATGGCACCGCAAACCAACGCCCCGCAACCATACATTGGCTCCACCGATCAGCCATATCACTTGCCATTGACAATAGAAAGTGACGACGAGGCCAGGGAAAGCCGCGCAACAAAAATGGAAACAACAACACAACTGTGAGCCAGGAAAACAACAAACCAAGCGCCGAAAAAACCGCCATTTGCCTTAAACCGGGGAACGGGGCAGACGCCACGGTGAGATAGGCCACCACTGTGGTAAACAAGGCCAGAGCCATCGTGCGTACAACAGGGCTCCGCCCCGCAGCAGTTGAGTCGCCATTGGCTGTACCGGGCAGATGGCTGCAGAAATAATGCAGGCAATAGTCCACAGCAACCCCCACAAGGCTGGCACCAAATACCAGGGTAAGAATATGCAGCTGGCCAAATAAAAGTCCGCTCAGGGTCCAGGCGGCAGCAATACCGGTAGAAATTGCCAGCAGCGCCAGCATCAATGGTCGAATGGCAGCAAAGGTGGCGATCAGCAGCAATACAACGCCTAGCAGCGAACCAACCCCCACCAGGCGAATTTCCTGTTGTGCGCGGCTGGAACCGGACGCCGCGTACACCGGCAATCCGGTTATATACAGACTGAGCTCGCTGTCGAGTTCTTCCTGCAATGTCTGTATCAATATCAGCAGTTGCTCCTGCTGGCCCAGGTCAAAAGCCCCTTTGTTTACTTCAGCGACCACCAGCCCGTGATGGGTGCCCGAGGATTCACCGAGCAGTACACCGTCGCGGGCATTAAGCGATGTCGGAAACAGCTGTTCAAAATAACTGCCAAACAAATACAAAGGGTCGCTTTCAAGGCTTTTTGCACGGGCGAAGGCTGTGGGGTTGTATAGCAGTTGTTTGCTTGTCTGAAGGTACTGTTCGGGGTTGCTTTGCAGCTGTTTGGCAATTGGCCCGGTCAGCAGTTGATAGCGGTACGGAAAAAGTTGTTGATAAAACGCCCTTGCCTGTTGCTGGACAACCGCCTGATTTTGCAACTGCAGAAAATCCGCTCGCCGAATCTTGTTTTGTATCTGCACACTGGCATCAACCACCTGGTCGCGATTGTCGCCAGTGACCATCAGCAGTACCCGGCGCTGCGCAGTTTCCGCCAAACGCTGGCGCCCCTGATTGACCGCTGGCTGCTGATCCACCGCTGGCAATAATTGCATCAGATCAGTTTCAACCCGGTACAGGTCAGCCCCTTTGTACAACACAGGTATGGCTAGCAGAATCATCGCCAGTAGCCAGGCAATTGCACCGCGTTTTTCCCCGTCCGGCATCACTGGGCAGGCTGGTTTACTGCGCGCAGAAATTCATTTTTCTGCGCCGGGTTTAACAGGGGTTCGCAGGCGACATTTTCGATGGCTACCACCGTGCGATCACCCCCATGTTCATGGATATCGATAGAACGCACCGCGCTGTCACCAGTGACCAGAATTTTTGTGACTGCCTGCTGCCACGGACCGGAACGAGGCGTCAGGGCAAGATCCCAATGGCTTTCAGAAATTACCGCCTTTACCTGAAAATGGCTGCTCAGTTGTGCACTGTCAATCAGCAACAACGCCAATAACAGCTGACCAAAATCCTCCGCCATGGGCTGACTCTGTTCTGAGCTAAATACCGTCCCTTGAGCGGTAATATGAATGGTGGATGGGTACGGTTCCAACACCCGCCAGCGGGCACCCAGATTTTGTTGGTGGTAAAAGTCCCCCGTTGACGTCAGCGGGCGGCTGAGTATTTTCAGATGACGCTGCTGCACAAATTCACCCCGCACAATCTCGGAGCGATGCAACCGTTGGGAGATATTCTGCAACGCCGTCACAGAATCATCCGTGGCAGTTTCCGCCGCCACAGAACAACACAGCAACAAAGCCAACATCCCTGAAATCACTATCCTCACTCGTTACTCTCCATCCATCTGCCCATCCATCTGCCCATCCATTTCAACACCCAGGCGATCATAAAGTACCTGAGGGCTGGCAAAGCACATTTCCCCGTTGGCCATATCCACCGCAACCTGACAGGTGTGCCCTTTGGTCAACCGTGCAGCGGTTATCTGGTCAAAAATGGTGTAGTTGATTTTCAGGCGATTTTCGTATTCGGCAATTTCTGCCAACACTCGTATGGAAGCGCCAAAGCGGGCGGGCCTGGCGTAGCGAACATGCAGGTCTATTACCGGCCATGCATAGCCGGATGCTTTCATTTGCCGATAGTTGTAGTTGAGTTTATCCAGCAACGCACAACGGGCAATTTCAAAATATTTGACGTAGTGGCCGTGCCAGGCCACCTCCATCATATCCACATCGTGAAAGGGTATTTCGAGTACCACTTCCGCCTGCCAGTCAGATCTCATCATAAAGTTTCCAGTTTCTCTGGCGCACTTCCTCAAGCCCTTGGCGCAGCTCTTTTTCAAGGGCTCTATCTTCCTTGAGAAGCGGAGTTACCTGACGAATCTTTGCCATTGTATCAGCCAGTTCTGCGGGCAATTCGCTCTGCAATTGCCCCTGTGCAGAACGCAACTCAACGCCCTGGACAGCAGCGTACAAAACAGCAACCGCCACCTGCTCGGCCAGCTCCAGCACCCGCAAACAATCACGGGCGGCGATAGTGCCCATGCTCACTTTGTCCTGATTGTGGCATTCCGTGCTGCGCGAAAACACACTGGCGGGCATGGTCAGTTTCAGTGCTTCAGCAGTCCAGGCGGAAACACCAATCTGTACTGCCTTGAAGCCGTGATTGATCATGGCGGTGTCACTGTCCGCACCGGAAAGGTTGGCGGGCAAACCGTGGTTAAAGCGCACATCCACCATCTGCGCCATTTGCCGGTCCAGCAGGTCGGCAATATTGGCAACGGCGGTTTTCAGACCATCCATGGCAAAGGCAATATGGCCACCGTAAAAGTGGCCGCCATGGAGTACGTGCTCCCCTTCACCATCAATAATCGGGTTGTCGTTGGCGCTGTTCAATTCGCCCTCAATAAATTGCCGCAACCAGGGCAGAGAGTCCTCCAGCACCCCGATCACATGGGGTGCACAGCGCAGTGAATAGCGGTCCTGCAAGCGATGGCTGTGCCTCGGCGCCTCTCCCACATGCAAATCCTGACGAATGCGCTGGGCCACTTTTATTTGCCCGCTGTGAGGTTTGACGGAAAAAAGCAGTTCATCAAAGTGATAGCGATTACCCGCCAGAGCGACCGATGCCAGTGATGTAATTCGGCAGGCCAATTGACTGAGGTATTCCGCGCGTTTGTAGGCAAGACACGCCAGTGCCGTCATCACTGCGGTACCGTTCATTATCGCCAGGGCTTCTTTGGGGCGGAATTTCAGTGGCTCGATGCCCAGCTCGGCAAACACCTCTGCGGTTTTGCGACGCTGGCCATTTACATGCAGTTCGCGCTCTCCGGCCAGTACCGCCGCCAGATACGATAACGGCGTCAAATCACCACTGGCACCAACGGAACCCTCCTCGGGAATCACCGGCAGAAGATTCTGTTCCAACAGTAGAGCAATTTGTTGCAGCAGCCGATAGCGTACACCGGAGTAGCCTCTGGTCAGGCTGGTGAGGCGAGTGGCAAGCACCGCGCGCACCTGAGTGGCGTCCAATTCGGCACCCAGGCCACAGCCGTGAAAGGTGTAAAGGTGCCTGGGCAGGGCTTCCACCATATTCAAGGGAACCTCAACGGTGCACGAATCTCCGTAGCCGGTAGTGACTCCGTACACCATACCCTCCTCCTCCAGAAGCTGTTCCAGAAAATTGGAACCCCGGCGAATGATGTCAACAAACCTCTGATCGTCACTCAATCTGGCAACGGCTTTGGTTTCGGCAACAGCCACAACCTGTTCAATGGTTAACGGCGCAGTATCGAACACCACTACCGGTTTATTTTCAGTGTTCACGTAAATCAGATCCCTGCCAAAAATCAAAAAAATTGTACCACTGCAGTGGTGCCTGCTGGCAGTAATAAGCCAGTTGGTCAGCGTATTGTTGTGCGTATTCTGCCAGTGCAGATTCTCGCGCCCCTCTGGGCAATATCAATTGCTCCGCAAATTGTTCGATATAAACCCGATAGCCTGTTTTCTGACGCAGACAGAACAGGCTGTACACCGGGCATTTCAACAGTGCAGCAAGAATGTACGGCCCTTGCGGAAAGGGCGCTGTGCGCCCCAGAAAACTGGCTTCCGTACGGCGCCCCTCGGCCCCTACCGGTGTTCTGTCGGCGGCAATGGCCAGCAGCTCACCACTGGCAACCCGTTGCGACAGCGTAGCGGCAGTGGCCGCGTCCAGTTCGGTAACTTCCAAGAGCTCTACCTGCCGATGGCCGTTTACCTTTTCCAGTAATTTGTTAAAGCTCTCCGCATGGCGAGTGTGCACCAGTATGTTGAGCCGGGCGCCCTGATTGACCATAGAGAGAACCCGGCACATTTCTGTGTTCCCTAAATGGGAAATAAACAACACCGCCCCCTGCTGCCGGGATTGCAAGCGGGTAAAAATATCCCGCTGCGGGAACTGTACTGTTTGCTCGTTGATACCACCAATCCAGGCGGAAAATTTTTCCAGTAAATTCTGCGCAAAGCTGAGCAAGTGCCGATAGCTGTTCCACCAGGTGCTTTTTGGGGTTTTACCGCCAGTGGCGATATGCAGCAAGTGCAAATACTCCAGGGATGCCCGGCGAGCTTTGCCAGCGAGCAAAAAATAGTACAACACCACCGGGCAGGCCAGCAGCCAAAAAAGCGGCAGCCCACCATAGCGGTAGCAAAACAACAGAATGCGAATACCCAGCGGATTGGCAATTTCCTGCTGTTCCGACCAGTGTTGCTGTTTGTGGGAGTTGAAATCATTCATGGGCAAGACTTGCACTTTTGTAATCCACGCTTTCGCAGCTTGCGCCTGAGCAACATGGGCAAGCGGATCAACATGCCCACAAACAAGCGGGCGTGCATGGCGGATATGGCCACATTGTCCCGCCACAAATCAAAATGGGAAACCCCGTCCAGCGGGTAGTTGACCGCTGTTTTCAAGGGCATCACATCAATGCCGCGCCAACTCAGATGCACCAGTATTTCCGTATCAAAATCCATTCTTTTGCCGAGACTGACCTGCTCCATCAGAGTGATTACGGCGGCCAGTGGATATACGCGAAAGCCACACATGGTATCGCCAATAGCGGTAGAAAGTGTATTGATCCACACCCAGATATGCGTCAGGTAGCGACCGTAAAAACGCACCTTGGGCACCGACTCGTCAAAACGGGGCTCGCCGTTAATCACCGCACACGGATGACATTGCGCCTGCTCTACAAAGCGGGGGACATCAGCCACATCGTGCTGGCCGTCGGCATCAATCTGCAAGACATGGCTATATCCCAGGCGCCAGGCTTCTGCAAAGCCCGACATAACGGCGGCACCCTTGCCGCCATTTTCCCTGCGCCGCAAAAGGCTCACCTGCGGCTGTATGGCCAGCTGATCGAGAACCGCCGCACATGCAGCACTGCTGCCATCGTCCACCAGTATGCAGGGAAGCCGATGGGCCAATAGTTTTGATACTACAGTGCCTATGGCTTCCTCATGGTTGTACACGGGGATCACCACACAAAGTGTGAATGGTGCACTACCGGGCTCAGGCAAACCTCAACCTCCCCTGGCTGTGTACGCCAGCGTCTGATTGCAGACAAAAGCTGATTGTTTTTTTGGCCTCGTCAAAGCTCAAGTCCAACTGAATATTCGTGTCTGGCCGCAGCACTTTTTGAAACTTGATCGCGTCCATGGAGGTAAAAGCACCGAGCGCAAAATACTGCCGACTGAAATAATCCGCCCAGCGAATTTGCACCACACCGGGGACAATCGGTGTTGTCGGAAAATGACCGGGTAAATAGGCCAAATCTGCTTCAACCCGCAGGTCGAGTGTGACACTGTTATTCAGGCGCTGCTCGGACAATACCGGAGGCAGAGTTTTTAATTCTTTTACAGGTTCCATGGTTTTCTTTTTGGTAGTGGAGTCAACAAACAACAATTGCAATTGCTTGTGCAACAACTTTCCCTGGGCATTCATAGGTAACTGTTCCACAAATCGCCATTTTCGCGGCAACAAAACCGCTTCATAGAAAAACCCCAATTGCGATTTTAGCTGGCGTGCCAGCGCCGACTTCCCCTGTTTTTGGTATAACCCCTGGCCTTTTTCGCTCAATACAACTACAGCCCCCACCTGCTGACGCCCATCCTGTTCAAGTAACAGCACTCGCGCTTCACTCACTGCGGAATTTTGTTGCAACCGGTTTTCCAACTCCGGCAGAGACAGACGCTTGCCTTCAATTTTGACAATGCGATCCAGGCGCCCCAGCAGTTGAAAAGTATCTTCACTGGTCATTTTCACCGCATCCGCCATGGCGAGAGTGACCCCCTCGGGCAAATGCGGGGAGCGCAACAGCAACTCCCCGCGCTCACCCTGGGACAATTCAACCCCGGCAAAGGCCCGCCAATCATCACCGGGTTGCTGGCCATCCCACTGCTGACGCCAGGCGATGCCGCCACTTTCCGTGCTGCCATAGACTTCTATTGGAGGCTCACCCAACCATTGTTCCAGTTGTCTGGCGCTGTCCGCTGGCAGCAATCCACCAGAGGAAAATATCGCAATCTGCTGTTGCCGCGCCCGTTCCCAGGGCAGTGCTGCGTGCAAACGTTTGAGATGGGCCGGGCTCGCCACCCAGTTGCAAGCGGCGAAGTTGTCGGCGTCTTCAAGAAGCGCCTGAGGATCCTGGTAACTGTTGCTGACAAAGGCCCTGCCCGCTGCAAGGGGCCAGAGAATTTTAAACAACAGGCCATATATGTGCTGATGGCTGACGGTAGCAACCGTTACGGCATTACCCAGGCGACTGCCCCAGCTGTTTTGCAGGCTGTCCAGTTCGGCAACAATCTGCTTCAGTTGCTTGGCTTCGCACTTGGGCTCTCCCGTTGAGCCCGAGGTAAACAGCTCCAGGGTTTGCCCGGCATCCAGCTCTGTAAAAGAATGCTGTGGTTCTTTAGAGGCTGCATCAAGCAATTCTTCGACACCGCTTATGGTTATGCCATCAGCGGACTCAAAGTCTCCGAGTAAAGCATCCACCTGAGCGGCTAACCCGGTGGCAGCACCAGGGCGACCACTGCCAGCAAGTAGCGGAATTTTGCCAGCGTGAAGCAAGGCCATCAACGCTACTGAAAACGAATAACCCTCTTTGATGTAAACACCCCAGCGGACTTCCGGGCGCTGTTGCAGGCACGCCGCCAAATTGCCAACCTCACCTGCAAATTCGCCCCAGAGCACTGTGCGCCCGTTATGCCAGGCAACCGGGCAGGAGTGACACCGCCCTGTTGCCATCAGCTTTTGCAGCGACAGAAAAGAGTTAGGCATGTTCGTTGTCACTAAGGTTATCGTTACTAAGGTTATTGTTATTAAGGCTGCTGTCACTGTCACTGCGACTGCTATTGCGAAGCTGGCGTCGCACCAGCCATTCAATGACAAAAATCAGGCCCATCAGCAAATAAGCGATCAGGCCGTTGTATAAAGTCCAGATTTCAAGGCTGGCCCAGATTGCCGTCAGCGCTGCCAACAACCCGTTAAGGCCAAAAAATACACACCATACCAGCGTTACCTTGCGGGTATATATAACCGCATTTTCCGGCAAATCCGGTTCGCGAATGCGAGCCAGACGCTCTATCAACGAGGGTGGAGACACCAGGGTATAGGCAAACACCAACAGCATCAGAAAATTGACCAGAACCGGGTACCAGAGCAGCATCTCGCGGTGGTTTAGCACCATCAACAACAGAGCGAAGACGCACAACAGGGGAAACCCTTTGCCCATTGACAGGGTGGATGGGGAGTTTCTTGCAAGCACAAAGCGAATCACCAGTATCAGCAACAAAGCAGCACCGATCACCCGCGGCGAAATATCCCCAACCCACAGGTAAACCATCACCGGGTACAATGCCGTGATGGTGACCAAAAGCCCGGTTAACAGGGCGCGCATCAAATACCCAGCAATCGCTCGATGGCGACCACCACGTCACCCACTGTACGCACCGCCTTGAAGTCCTCAGGCTTCACCCGTTTGCCGGTAATGTCTTTTACTTTCACCACCAGGTCAATGGCATCGATGCTGTCGATATCCAGGTCTTCGTACAAGCGCGCTTCCATGGTGATATCTCCCTTGTCGGCTTCAAACATTTCCACCAGCACATCGCAGAGAGTATCGAATATCTCATCCCGGTTGTTCATCGCATAAGCCATTATTTTTCCCTCGATTGTTGCACCAGCAATGCCAGGTTGTGCACCGAGGCAAAGTGCTTTTTGGTGTCTTCTGATTCCGAGTTCAGCTTGATGCCATAATTGTTTTGCATGGCTACTCCCAGCTCCAGGGCATCAATGGAGTCCAGGCCGAGACCATCTCCAAACAGGGGCGCTTGAGAATCGATTTCTTCAATGGAAATATCTTCCAGGTTAAGCGTATCGACAATCATCCGCTTCAGTTCGTTTTCCAGTTCCACCATGCTTTTCCAACTCCTCGGTAAAATGATGTTGCAGTAATTCAGTCACTCGCCTTACGGCCACAGTGATATTGGCTTGCTGGCGATAGCGGGAAATATCAATATCGTCGCCCACATACAAGGTGAAGTGCATTTTTCGTTCGGGTATCTGATACCACTTCATATCTTTTGTCATGGCCGGCAGCGCCCCGTGAATCACTACCGGCGTTATGGTCGCCTCAGAACGCAGCGCTACCTGGGCAGCCCCCCGCTGGAAACGCAGCGCCTCACCCGGCGTGGTGCGCGTTCCTTCCGGAAAGATCATCAGGCTGTCGCCACTATCCAGACTGCCTGCACAGCCCTGAATCATACTGTGCGAATCATTATTGCTGACATAGTTGGCAGCGCGCACCGGCCCTCCGGTGAAAGGATTCTTCCAAAGCGCGTGCTTGACCACACAGTTGGCATTGCGAATCTGGCTGATCAAAAATACCACATCCAGCAGACAGGGATGATTGGCCAGCACCAATTGCCCTTTCCGGTTCAATTTTTCTGCGCCGTAAATTTCCAGCTTCAGCACACCCAGGCTGCACAACAACCAGACGTGGGCACGCAGAATATAATGCAGTACCAGCCGCGAGCGCTTTTGCAACTCACTGGCCGGAGTAAACAACTTCAACAGGGGAAACACCAGAATTCCCAGCAAAAAACCGCCCAGGCCAAAGAAGAAAAAGCCTATCGCAGTGCCGATCAAACGCCAGATATAATTCAGTCGCCTCATATCAACTCGCCAGCTGCCAGCTTGAGCCGGAGCAGTTGCACAGAGCATTGTCGGCACCACCGGCCAGCACTCTGATCAAATCCAGCAGTTGACTCTCTTGCTCCTGGGGCACAGCTTCACCCTCTCCGGATTGCCGCTGCAATGTCAGATTGGCCGGGCCGTCTTTTGAAACCAGCAATGCACAAGCCAAGGTGCCGCCGGGCCCAGGCACTGTAGGTTGATAGAGCGCCGGCAGTGGGCGGTCGTAGAAAACAACCAGGGCCTGCTGCCACTGCCCTTCATTCAAAACACCCACCGCTTCCAGCAAAGCGGGCACCACGCCCGCCCCCATGGGGGACAGGCAGGAAATCTCGGCAGTAATATTGCGGGCAATACTCAATTGCCCGGCAATGGCATTGTGAACCGACAGGCTAAAAGACGCCGGAGATACCTGCTGCTGTTTGGCCACTGCCTCGGTGAGTTGGAAGGTGCGATCACTCTCCCCATAAAGGGAGCTGAAGATCAGCGGCACCTGCTGACCGTCGTCCAGGCACTGCCAGGCCACATGCAGTGCGGTTCTGGCCAGTGGTGACAGCCTGCGCCGCAACATGGCGGGCATGTAGGAAACATCGGGAACATCCCCTGCCAGGCATTGCGACTGCTGCGCTACAGGGTTACCAGAGGCGGCCCATTGCTGCCACTGATCAGTGGTTTCCAAACCCGGCGACCAGGCGGCCCAGCGCTCGATAGTGAGTGTCAATGTCATAACCTGCAATCCCGACAGGAACTTTTCGAATCCGGCATTATACGGATTTGCACATCGCGCCGACAGCCTTGCCAGCCCCTTGCCTCCCATGTCGAATAACCATGTCGAGTGCCCCTACCCCTCCCCTGGTAACGGAGTTATCATTGCATTGCCACAGGGCAAAGGACCATTGACTTGAGGAGGATCCACCATGCAACTCACTAAACTATTCACCATAAAACCATTCACCATTAAACCATTCACCATTAAACACGCCACCATCAAACTATCCGCCATTCTCACCGTGCTGTTGGCATTTAGCGCTCCGGCACTGGCCCGGGATACCAAACACATGTACTCGCTGGATGACGCACTCAATACTCCAGCGGCGCAAGAAAAGCTCAATCAGGGCATCAAATTCTATTTTGGCGACAAAAACCTGCCTGCCATTGCCAAGAATCTGGGCACTTACACCGCCAACAAAAAAACCAATGCCTTTGGCAAGAGCGACAAAAAAGCCTGCCAGTGGGCCTTCCTGTCCGCCATGCTGTCGATGCAGAACCGCGCGGTAAACGAAGGTGGAGATGCGGTCTTTATTCACAGTTACTACAAGAAGAATACCGTGAAAAGCAGCACCGAATTCGAGTGTGGTGCCGGTGCAGTTATGGCGGGCGTTACACTGGTAGGCAAAGTCGTTAAGTTGAACCTGAATCCGTGATTTCAGAGTGAGTGTAGAGTGCAAGATATTGGTTTCACAGTGGAATTGAAAAATCTTAGCTTCACCCATCGGTTAAGTGGGTATTTTTCAAACCGCTGTGGAATCAAGAGCTTGTGCTATACGCCGCTCTGAAGTCACGGACTCAGGTTGAAATAACTCATCGATGCGGGCGGCTGCAAATAGCCGCCCGCTTTTATACAGCTAACCCGATTCCAACAGCACCCACGTTTATCCCCCTGTAGCACAACAACAAACCGGGGGATTTATGCTGCTTTCACAACCGCCATCAACACGCCCATTAAAGGCCCTTCTTGCAGCCACAGTCACCACTGCCGGGCTGTTGCTTTTTATGACATCGCTGGTCAGTTCTGATGCCAAACCAGAGGACGGGGGTATCTGTTGCTTACCCATGGATCCTTTTCAACCGCCGACCAACATTGACGATGTGTTTATACAACGGCTTATCCCCGAGGTCCCGAAGCTCAAGTTCAAGCCAGCCCCACCGATGACTGCGGCGAGCATAACCGACCCCCCTTTTACTCCCGTCACCATTGAAAAAAGTTCAATTATTGAAGGCGAGATAATGAGTGTTGTCACAGGCCCGAAAGGTCTTCAAGACAGCCTGTTAGACGGCGCCAGTGAACGCACCGCGAGCCTGAATAACGCTGTGGCGGCGCGCTACCCCGGCGATGCCATTGAAAAGGGCCTGGAGGGTTATGTGGATGTGATTTTTGATATCACCGCTACCGGCACCACCACCAATGTTCGCGTACTGGCGGCAGAGCCCGCTCGGGTTTTCAACCGCAATGCCGTCAAAGCGGTAAAGAAATGGAAATACCGGCCTCAAATTGAAAGCGGTGTGGCGGTGGCGGTTAGTGGCGTGGTAGCCAGAATTCACTTTGAACTGGAAAACTAGCCACAGTTAGCAGATTCAAGAAACCCAGGTCACAGTAAGCGGTTGGTATTTTGCGTAACTTGGGAACAGCTGGGAATCCATCCAGCCTTTGGCCCTGCCATTCCTGGCGGGGCTTTTTTTGTGGTTTGTCCATAAGCTTCCGTCATTGCGAGGGAGCGGAGCGACCGCGGCAATCTCCATCCAATTGCCGCCTTTCCCCAAGCCCTCTGCCAACCGAACCGAGATCGCCGCACTGCGCTCGCGATGACGAATACAGGTTCATAGCTCACTCCGGCCGCATATGAGGGAACAACAGCACGTCACGAATGGAAGGGGAATCAGTCAGCAGCATCACCAGGCGGTCGATGCCAATACCCTCCCCCGCTGTCGGTGGCAGGCCGTATTCCAGAGCGCGGATGTAGTCCGCATCGAAGTGCATGGCCTCGTCGTCACCGGCGTCCTTTTCCGCCACCTGTGCCTGAAAGCGCTCTGCCTGATCTTCCGCGTCGTTCAACTCGGAGAAGCCATTGGCCAGCTCGCGGCCGCCTACAAAGAACTCAAAACGGTCAGTGACAAAGGGGTTGCTGTCGCTGCGGCGCGCCAGCGGCGACACTTCCGTTGGGTATTCGGTAATAAAGGTGGGGTCGTCCAGGCGGTGTTCGACGGTTTTTTCAAAAATTTCGATCTGCACTTTGCCCAAACCCCAGCTGTCTTTCAGTGGAATATGCAGTTGCTCGGCAATCTGGCGGGCGCCCTGCTCGTGCGCCAGGGACTCGGCGCTGATGTCCGGGTTAAAATGCAGAATAGAATCAAACACGCTGATACGGCGGAACGGCTTGGCAAAGTCGTAGGTCTTTTCGGATACAACGTCGCCCTCGTCATTCTTCTCGGTACTGCGCACATCCGTAGTGCCCAGCACGGTTTCGCACAGCTTGCGCAGCATATCTTCTGTCAGGTCCATCAGATCGTTGTAATCCGCGTAGGCCTGGTAGAATTCCAGCATGGTGAATTCCGGATTGTGGCGGGTGGACAAACCTTCGTTACGGAAGTTGCGATTGATCTCGTACACCCGTTCAAAACCACCCACCACCAGACGTTTGAGGTACAGCTCCGGGGCGATGCGCAGGTACATATCGATATCCAGCGCATTGTGGTGAGTGACAAAAGGCCGCGCGGTGGCGCCGCCAGGAATCACTTGCAACATGGGGGTTTCTACTTCCATAAACTCCGAGCTGTTAAGATAACCCCTAATAAAATCAATCACTTTTGATCGAATCTTAAAGATGTCTCTAACCTCCGGGTTGACGATCAGATCCACATAACGCTGGCGATAGCGCAGCTCTTGATCCGCCAAACCGTGGTACTTATCCGGCAGTGGGCGCAGGGATTTGGTCAGCAGCTGGTATTCGTCCAACTGTATGTAAAGGTCGCCCTTGCCGGATTTGTGCAGCTCGCCTTTAACACCAATGATGTCGCCCAGGTCCAGAGATTTGGCAAACGGGCGCGCCTCTTTGGTGACGTACAATTGAATGCGGCCGCTCATATCCTGAATTTCCATAAAGGCGCCGCGATTGCGAATCACGCGGCCGCCGACCGCAAATACCAGGCCGGATTCCGCCAGCTCCTCCTTGGATTTTTCACCGTATTGCGCTTGCAGATCACCGCAATAACTGTCGCGACGGAAACTGTTCGGGAATGCGGTACCGCCATTGCCCGCCGCTTCGTCGCGCATGGTTTGCAACTTGGCGCGGCGCTCGGCAATCAGTTTGTTTTCGTCCAATTGGGAATTTTGTTCGGTCATTTTCCTGTCTCTTGTAGGGTGGATTAGCGAAGCGTAATCCACCGGGCTTGGCGGATTACGCTACGCTAATCCGCCCTACGTCTCTCATCTCTCGCTTCTCGTCTCACAACCCAGCCTTCAAACTGGCCTCAATAAACTGATCCAGATCGCCATCCAGCACCGCCTGGCAGTTACTGGTTTGCACACTGGTGCGCAGGTCTTTAATACGCGAATCGTCCAGCACATAGGAGCGAATCTGGCTGCCCCAGCCAATGTCGGCCTTGCCGTCTTCCATGGCCTGCTTTTCTTCGTTGCGCTTTTGCATCTCCAGCTCATAGAGCTTGGCGCGCAGCATTTTCCAGGCCTGGTCGCGGTTTTTGTGTTGCGAGCGCTGGCTCTGGCATTCCGCAACTGTGCCTGTAGGTTCGTGGGTCAGGCGCACCGCGGAATCGGTTTTGTTGACGTGCTGTCCACCGGCACCAGAGGCCCGGTAAGTGTCAGTGCGCACATCGGCGGGGTTGATATCAATGTCGATATTGTCATCGATTTCCGGAGTCACAAATACAGACGTAAAAGACGTATGGCGGCGACCACCGGAGTCGAATGGCGATTTGCGCACCAGGCGATGAACGCCGGTTTCCGTGCGCAACCAGCCGAAGGCGTACTCGCCCTCAAAGCGAATGGTTGCACTCTTGACCCCCGCCACTTCACCGGCGGAGCATTCTTCCAGAGTGGTTTTAAAACCCTTGGCCTCGCCCCAGCGCAGGTACATGCGCAGCAGCATTTCGCCCCAGTCCTGGGCCTCGGTGCCACCGGAGCCGGATTGTATGGTTAAAAAGGCGTTGTTGGGGTCCATCTCGCCAGAGAACATACGGCGAAATTCCAGCTTGCCCAGCTGGGCCTGCATAGCGTTGATTTCCCCCTGAATATCCGCCACCGCATCGGCATCGCCCTCCTCAACAGCAAATTCCAGCAACTCCCGGGCATCGCCCACACCAGCGTCCAGATCGTCGATGGTTTTTACCACCGATTCCAGCATGGAGCGCTCGCGACCAAGCTCCTGGGCCTTCTCCGGCTCATTCCAGACATCTGGCTCCGCCAGCAGCAACTCTACTTCGGCGAGGCGTTCTTTCTTGTTGTCGTAGTCAAAGATACCCCCTAAGCACGTCGGTACGTGCTTGCAGGTCATCGAGGGTATTATTCAGAGGGGCTACTTCCAGCACAGTGTTCTTCCAGATTTATTTAGGTGAATTCAGTCAACTTTACAAAAGGTCGCGATTCTACCGGAAAGTACGCCTATCAACCATACTTACTATGCATCAACAAAAAACGCCCTACCATGACTACAGCAGGGCGCTCTAAAACAATTATTGTAACTATTCAGCACCTTTTGAAGTCACAATGGCGCGGGCGCTATTTATCGGGTTTTGTCGCGAGACGTAAATCTGAGGTGGCTTGCTGTGACACGCTGCAACTTTTATTTGTGAGAAAGTCTCCATGTAAGCTCGAGGCCAGCATCCCTGCTGACCACGGTCACATCAAGCGGCGTTGGCGTCGTACTCGAGTCCTCATGTATGCCTTATACACTGCGGGTCTCCGTGCGCCGCCGCCTTGCTCTCACGAAAATATCACTATTTTTAGAAGTGCCCTTAACTATTCCTTTACTTTTTTTTCATGCTCTTGATTTGAGGACTTTTTCTCCTCAGCCGCTTTACTGCTAACCTTGGTATTCCAAAGAACATTTCGCTTATTAATAGGGCTAGAATGATAGCTTCCAGAATGATAGCCATTGCCAATCTTAACGTCTCTCCTGAAAGCTGTTTCAACAATCACATCATCTTTTCCATTTTTAAAAACAGGGATTTCGGGTGCTTTTAAGTCTTGAATAAGAGAGCCCATGATGAATTTATTAGCTTCGTGAATGTTAAACCATATTAATTTTGCATCATCAGCCAACCATTGATTTAACATCACTTCATTTTTTAAACGTTCAAAATTTATTTTACGTAACTCTTGTCGCATTTCTTTTTCTTTTTGGGTACCCCTGGAAGGTAATACGTTATTTTTACCTCTATATTTATCTTTGATTTTATTCTTCTTTGACTTAACTTCACTCTTGAGATGCTCAATACTAACTGGCAAATGCAGCGTATCACTTTGATAAGCAAATTTATTTTTGTAAATTAGATTATCTTTTTTAGTGTTTTTATTATCGTCATCAACATACGGATTTTTATACAGAACATTCCGGGCATCCAGTGTCACGATAGCTTGAGCTTCGAAAGCTGAAAAATCAGGCAAAAAGTAATAACTCACATTCAGAAAAAGCCTATTTTTCTCAGTATCACCTTTTTTCTCAGATACAACGGTAGCGTCACCTACGGTTTGAACCCTATCTAAGCTGTTCCTGCTTTCATTAATTATATCTTTGAGGGCTTCCGTTACTTTATCTGGATCAATTATCTCAGCAATGGAATCAGCCGTATCCTCTGCTCTAGCAGCCGGCCCACTCGCTGAAGCTGCATCGATAATCGAGGTAGTTATAGCCCCTATCAAGCCATATTGATAACCTATGGCTGATGAATCACCATAATAATAAGTTGTTTCAACGCCATTTGATTCAAATATTTCAACACCAACATCCTTGATTTCACCATATTCGGATAAAAATGGTCTTTTTTCAGGAACTTGACTCGCGCACCCTGTAAGAAACAACAATGCAACCAACACAATTTTTTGGTACATGGGTTATCCTTTTATCAATTATTCTGCGGAAGGAACTTTATACAGAATCGTATTTTTGCTGACAAGCAGAAATACAGAGCGCGGATTCAAAGAGACAAAAAATTTAACACCCAACCAATCAACAACACTTGCGGCAAGGTTACCAGCGGCAAAAACAGCGCTACTTTCCAGGATTTGGTCAGGTCTTTCAGCACCATCACTTCGGTGTAGTCGGTGGCAATGCCCGCCATCAGAAAGGTAAAACCGTTGCCCGGCGCAGCGGCGCGGGTGAGCAGGTCGGCGGCGATTGGGGTGGAGCCTTCGGAACACACTTCAATAACGGTGGCCGCCGCCAGGGTCAGAAACAGGCCGATAAGCGTGGGGCCAAAGTAGGTTTGATACACATCCATGGGCACAAAGGCGCGAATCAGCACCGCCAGTACAATGCCGAACAGCAGCCAGCGAAACACCATTCTGGAATCCCGCAGGCCATCCTTGAGAACAGAACTAATAGACTGTGGCGTTACCTCAGCGGATTTCAACAACGCTTTCAGCTCTGGCCAGAACTTTACCGGCTTCACATCTTCTGCCTGATTGGGGTTGGCAGGCAATACTCCCCGCGCCACCAGGCGATCAAAAATTATCCCGGTGGTAATACCAATCAGCGCCGACAACAGAATAAACAACAATGTCCACTGCCAGCCAATCAGGGCTATCAGCACAATGGTCAGAGACAGGGAATTCCATGGGCTGGCAATCAAAAAGGCCATCAACTGACCGAGACTGGCACCGCGTTCGTAGAGTTTCACGCCCACCATCAAAATTCCGTGGTTACACAAGTCCAGTAATATGCCGGCAGCGGTGGCCCGCACCACGCCGCGCACTGAACCACCCCGCCCCAGCACCGACATCACCAGTTCACGAGGCACCCGCTCCAGCAGCCCCACAAACACCACCGCCGCCAGCAACCCCCACCACATTTCGTGCAGCAGTTGCGCAGTGCCAGATGTGATGATTTGCAACCAATCCGGAACATTGGCATTGCCTAAAAACCAGTGCAGCAGGTAGCTGACTGCCACCACCAGGCCAGAGCCCCACAGCAAATAATCGGGCCGGGCTTTTTGCCCCGGCTGGGATGACGGACAGCAGCTTGTGGTTATCTGCTTTGAAGAATCCGGTGATTTGGGAGGGCAGCAATTAGCCATTGGGCTGCCCCGACAGGGAATCGATAATGGCGCAGCTGGGAGAATCGTTATCGGCACAGCGACTCAACAATCCGGTGAGCAACTGTTGGGTTTCCTGCAACTCGGTAATTTGCTGTGCCACCTGTTTTTGGCGCTCGGCAACCAACTGATGCACTTCTGTGCTGCGACGTTTGGGGTTGCGCCATAATTGCATCAACTGACGACACTCATCCAGAGAAAAACCAAACTGGCGGGCGCGGCGCAAAAATGTCAATTCGGAAATTGCAGACTGCGGGTAATCCCGATAGCCGTTTTCAAGACGTGGCGGTGCAGGCAATAACCCCTGTGCCTCGTAGTAGCGAATGGTTTTGGCAGCTATGCCGCTTTGTTTGGATAGATCACCGATATTCATAGCGCCACTATAAACCTTCCAGCGACAAGAACGTCAAGCGCCCTCACCCACAAATCTCACCCGGAAAAATACCGCATACAACACCGGCACCACCAACAGTGTCAGCAGGGTGGCAAACGCCAAGCCGAAGATAATGGTCACCGCCATGGGCACAAACATGGCGGTACCGCCCCACCACAGGGGCATCATGCCCAGCACTGTAGTGGCGGTGGTTAGCACAATAGGCCGCAGCCGCTGCAAGCAGGCATGGACTACCGCATCCGCCGGAACTTTACCCTGTTGTTCAATTTCAATCTTGATGCGGTCGATTAACACAATGGCGTTATTAATAATAATTCCCGCCAGGGAAATAATGCCGAGAATGGTAAAAAAACCGAAGGACGAGTTGGCCGCAAGCAGGCCGATGGTAACGCCGATCAGCCCTAACGGAATGGTGGTCAGAATAATAATGGGACGGCGGATAGAGTTAAATTGTGCCACCAATAACAATACAATCACCATCAATGCCAATGGCAACTTGGCAGCGATGGAGGCATTGGCGTCGCCGGAAGATTCCGATTCACCACCCATTTCAAAGCGGTAGCCCGTGGGCCATTTTTCCGCGCTTTGTTTGAGCCAGGGCACCAGCGTGCTATTGACTTCAGCGGCGGTTACGCCGTCTTGCAATTGCACATTCAAGGTAAGCGTACGCTCCCGGTCGCGACGGCGCACAACACCCGGCTCAAACACCAGTTCCACATCCGCCACCTGTTTCAGTGGCACTCGATTGCCGGAAGATTGCGCGTAAATACTCAAGCCATCGAGCTTGCCCACATCCTGACGGTCGCTGGCTACCGTGCGCAATTTTACCGGAATCAGTTTATCCCCTTCCCGGTATTGGGTCATTTCAATACCCGCCAGGCCGGTGCGCAGCGAGTACGCCACATCGTCACTGGTAACTCCCGCTAACCGGGCTCTGTCCTGGTCGACATTCACCAACAGTTTTTTGGTGGGCAAGCCCCAGTTATTTTTTACCGAACTGACACCCGCGGTTTGATAGAGTTGGTCGGTCACCTGTTCTGCCATGCGGTACAAGTTTTTGGAGCCGCTACCGGACAAACGCACCTGAATGGGATAGCCCACCGGTGGGCCATTTTCCAGGCGGGACAGTTGCGCGGCCAAATCCGGATGGGCTGTGCGCAAATACTTGTTCATGTCATTAATAATGGCGTCAACCGCCTCACCGCTGGCAGTGTTGACGATCATAAATGCATTGGCGGGATTGGGATTAGCCGGGTCAAGGCCCAACGCAAAACGGGGGCCGCCCGTGCCAATAAACGTCATCCAGTTTTTTATATAGGTGCCCGGCAACTTTTCCGGAGTTCTGTAATTTTTTTCGATATATCGATCAAAGTCGACAATCACTGCTTCCGTGGTTTCAATAGACGTCCCCAGTGGCATTTCCAATTTGGCGGTAAACACCGGGTCCTCCGAGGGGGCAATAAATATTTGCGGCACAAAGCCCATGCCCTGTATGGCGAGCACAAACACCACCACAACCCCCAACAAGAATGTTTTCGGATGGCGTAAAGAGGCCAGCAAAAATTGGCGATAAAAACGGTAGCCACTGCTGTCAAAAACTTCGTCTTGTTTGCTGTGCTTCTGTTTGATCTTCAGCATCACCGTGGTCAGCATCGGGATCAATGTCATGGTCAGCGCCCAGGAACACAACAGCGTAATACCCACCACATAAAAAATATCGGCGGTGTATTCCCCCACCGCCGACTCCGCCAATCCGATAGGCATAAAGGCCGCGGCGGTGGTCAACGACGACACCAGCAGGGGAATTTTCAGCTCGCTGCCCGCCTCTACTGCGGCGGCGACGCCCCCCATACCCCCTTCCCTTTTAAGCAGTATGGATTCCACCATCACAATGGCGTTGTCCACCAACAGCCCCAGGGAAATAATCAGCGCTGCCAGAGATATCTGGTTCACGGTAATACCAAACTGCTGCATGACGAAAAAGCTAATCACCATAGTGGTGGGTATCAAAGTCGCCACCACTGCACCGGTACGCAGCCCCAGGAATGCCACCATAACCACCACCACAATGGCGATGGCCTGTAGCAAGCTGGACATAAAATTATTGACGTTTTGTTTTACCAGGTCAGCCTGAAACCAGACTTTTTCCAGCTCAATGCCCCAGGGGTACTGCTGTTGGATTTGCGGAATTAACTGGTTGAGTTTTTTACCCAGTTTGAGAATATCGCCGCCGTCGGTCATGGAGATGGACAAGGTCAAAGCCGCCGCACCATTGGTGCGCGCCATACTGGATGGCGGATCCACATAGCCCCGATAAACCTCAGCAATATCTCCCAGGGAAATCAGCCCGCCACGGGGCAATTGAATCACCGTATTGCGAAGATCATCCACCGACTCAAAATTACCGGTGGGCTCCAGTGCAATGCGCTCACGCCCACTGACAATATTGCCGCCAGAAGACAGTATGTTCACGCTGTTGAGCACACCGCCAAGTTGCTGCGGCGACAACCCCAGTTCGGTCAAACGGGCGTTGTTGTAGTCGATAAAGATCACTTCCTGCTGGGCGCCGTGGATATCCACCTTGGCGATATCCGGCTCTTTCAACAGGCGGTCGCGAATTTCATCGGCAACAGCTTTCAGTTCTGCGTAACTAAAACCATCACCGCTGAGGGTATACACACTGCCAAATACATCGCCGAATTCATCGTTCACATGGGGGCCGTCCACGCCATTGGGCAGGTCGGCTTCCACATCGCCAATCTTGCGCCGCAGATCGTCAAAGATCGGGCGCATGTTTTTGTAGCTCTCTTTAAAGTTGACGTTCACCACTGAAATACCAGTGCGGGATTCGCTGACAATAAAATCCACCTCGGGCATTTCCTGGGCTTTTTTCTCTATTTTGTCGGTGACCAGCTGCTCCATACGCTCCGGCGCCACACCGGGCAGGCGCGAGGTAATGACCGCAGTGCGCACGGTAAAACCGGGATCCATCGCCTTGGGCAGCGCGTAGTACGCCGACAGGCCAGAGATAAACAGCACCGTGACCAACGCAAAAGTAATGCGGTTTTTGGCGATAGCGAAGCCGGTTAATGTCTGCTTGGCGCTCATGGCAGCAATACCTGCTGACCTTCGCGAATCACACTGATACCGGCGGTAATAACACGGTCACCACGGTTCAAACCATCCACTACCTGAACCCCTTGTTCGGTCAGCTCCCCCAGCGTTACCACTTTGCGTTCAACCACTGCCGCTTTATTGCCGCTGGGTCTGGCAATAAATACAAAAGTGTTTTCACTGCCTTTAACAATGGCAGACAATGGCAACAAATAAGCGCTTCGCTCACTGCCTTCGGCAAAGGTAAACGTCACCTCCGCGGCCAACCCCGCCCGTACCCGGTCGCCGGGTTGCAACACGTTTACATTCACCGGAAACACCGATGCACTGCCGTCGGCAACGCCACCCACTTCAGTTACACGCCCTTCAAACAACTGCCCCGGAACCGCATCGAAGGTAATGCTGACCCGGTCATTGGCGCGCACATTGGCGATCAGGTTTTCCGGCACATTGACGGTAGCTTCAATACCATCTCCACAATTGACCTTGGCCACCAGATTGCCCTGGCCGACATTTTCATTTACCTCAGCGGCCAACTCCGCCACCGTGCAGTCACCGTCTGCATACAAACTGGTGTACGACAGCTCCAGCTCCGCCAGTTGCAGTGCCTTTTGCGCCGCCCGCTGTTGCGCCTGGGTAGATTCTGCCTGTGCCCGGGTGGTGTCCAGGTCGTTGCGCGAAGCATTGCTGTTTTGATACAGGTCTTTGGTGCGCTGATAACTGGCATCGGCACTGCGAGCGGTGGCTTTGGCCTGCTCCAGAGAAGCGGCTGCCTGTTGAACCCGCAAGCGGTAAGGAGTTTCATCCAGTTTTGCAATCAATTCACCGGGCTGCAAACGATCACCAATCTGGGCCGCCATTTCGACAATGGTGCCGGAAACCTTGAAGCTAAGACGCGACTCCTGGCTGGAATGACTGCTTCCTGAAAAAGTACGGGAGCGCATATTGGAAGGTTGTTCCAACGTAATGGTACGTACCGGCCGCAGCTGTGGTTCGGCCTCAGTTTTTTTATCGTCGCAGCCAACCAGTAATAAAGCAGCAAGCGAAAAAACAAATCCGTATTTCATAATTGATACCTAAGTAGCGTCACTGTCAGAAGTGCCCAGAAGCCGCAATGACGAGGTTGCACCATCACTGCCGCCCGCGAATATATTCCCGCAGCTGCTCCGCCAATTGTCCACGTCGCTCCGGGGGCAATAAAAATTCGAACTCCCCTACCGCCAGTTGCAAGTTCATCACGGTAAGCAAAAAATCGTATACCGAGTTGGCGGCAGCACCCTGTGCCTGTAATGCCGCATTTTGCGCATCCAGCAAATCAATCACCGACACCACGCCTTTGGCGTAGGAATCGCTGACCAATTCGAGGTTTTTATTCGCCGCCAGCGCTGCCTGGCGAGACAATTCAATGGACGAATAGGCCGCACTGGTACTGTGTACCTGGGCGCGAACCTGCTGTTCGATCTGCTCGCGAGTGGCAGCAATCAAGGTGGTTAATTGTTGCATCTCCAGCTTGCTTTTCGACAACGCCGACTTGCGACTGCCACCGGCAAACAACGGCAAAGAGGCATTCAGCGACACCGACCAGTCATCCTGGGACGCACCTGGGCCACCCGCCCCCACGCCAGACTGACTCAAATTATTGCCGTACTGACCACTGACACTGAAATCCGGCAGCCAAAAATCCCGTTTGCGGTTGGTAATTTCCCGTTTTTTGGCCGCCAGTTGCGCTTCCAGTTGGCGCAACTGAGGCGACAATGTGACGCCACGCTGTACCGAAAAATCGGTTAAAAAACCCAGATTTCTGGGATTGTCGATAAGCTCATTGAACTCCGCTTCCGTCATCACAAAAGGCTCGTTAATCTGTGCACCGGACAGCTGAAAAGACTCTGTAATAGGGCGATGCAATAAACGGTTGAGGTTCTCCTGCGCCTGTTTAAGCACTGCCTGTGCCTGTAGCAATGCACTGCGGTCACTGGCCAGCTGACTCTCCCAGCGATACTGGTCGGCAGCGGAACTGGAGCCGGCTTTAACCCGGTCCTGCGCCAAACTGAGGTTATCGCGGGTAAGTTTTAAATTGTCTTGCTGAATGCGCAGTTGCTCTCGCGCCCGCAACACATTCAGGTACGCCACCGTAGCGGCCTGAACAATGTCCAACTGAAGTTGTTTAAAAACTGCTTCGCGATTGCGTTGCAAATGCCCCTGGATATGAAAGTTGCTCCAGGCATCATCGGAATACACCAGCTGACTAAAGGTTGCTGCACCATCAGTAGAGCGCTGCGCCTGTTGCCCCGCCAACACCAGCGGCGACACTTTGCGGCGGCTGCTGGCCGCAGACACGGACAACTGCGGCAGCAAATTTCCGCGGGCACTGACGACATCGTTGTGGCCTGCGGCAACCCCATAGGCTTCAGCGCTGAGCTGCAGATTGTGTGCCAGCGCCAACTGCGCCACTTTCGTCAGGCTGTACAACGGCCCCTGGCCTTTTTGCTCCTGGTTTAACAGCACCGCTTCGCTCATCACATCAAATCGCGGTGACAGCCCGATCTGCCGCGCGGTGGCCATATTGATGGTCAACTGCCGTTTGCCTTCAAACAACGTGGGCTGTTCCGCGGTTTTATCGCCCAACATCACCGCCTGCATATTCAGGGCATTGCGGCGGGCAATGCGCTGCCAGTCCGTTGCCGGGGAGTCAGACACCAGCATGCCCTGGTGCACTCCGCCGGAACCCAACAGACTAAAACTGGGCAGCTGACGCTGATTGATGGCTTCCAGCAGTTGCTTCATTTGCGCTTGCGGCATGCGCGGCAAGCCCGCAATCATCAAACCATCCACCCCGGCAGGCAACTGGTTTAACAGCTTGTGATCGACCCCGTCGTGGCCGACAAAGTACATGTTTATGCTCTGTTGTTTTGCCAGTTGGCGAGCTTTTTCAGCCAGTTCTGGCACGGCAGCAAGAATCACTTCGTCCACCAGCAAGGCGATATTGCGCACCGGGGCGACACGCCGAAAGCTGGCCAACTGTTCGCTGAACTCCACCCTGTCTACCAGGTAATTGAAGTTGCGCACACCGGAGCCGGAACCGCTGGACGGCACGCCCAGCAGTTGAGCATCGAACACCAGGGGCAAAAAAGTCGGTTTGGGAAAGTCGTTGCGAGCCGCACCGATCTGGTTGGCGGCAACGCCGGACACCAACAGCATATCCACCGCAGGATCCGCATAGGCACGCTCGAATGCATTGCGGATTCCAGCAGCGCTCCAGCCACCCTGGAAGGGCTTGAAGGTGACTTGAAACTCCCCTTCGGTGAGTGCGGTGATTTCCTGGCGGTACAGCTGCTCTATAAAACGCAGCTGACGATCCGGGCCATCGCTGATAACGGCAATATGGTAGCTTTTGGCAGTAGCGGTTTGCGCAGTAAACAATGCCACCAACAACCACAGCCAGCTGAGGCGTTTGGTATTGAAAATACTCATATCCGGGGCTTCCTGAGATAACCCGCTGAGTATAACCATTGGCCGATCAATAAAATATATCGAAGGTGAATGGCGGTTTTTACGCCTTTTCAATCTGCTCCACAATCAACTGCACAGAACGTTTGCCGCGCCACTCGTTTATGTCCGGTTTAAAGGCGCAGCGCACTCGCTCGGCATTTGCAGACGGCCATTGGTCCAGATCGACATTAAAGGCAATGGCGTCTAGTGCCTCTCCGGATTCCTGAGCGAGCACCAATTTCAGGTGTTTTTCACCGACGATACGTTGTTGCACCAGGCGAAATTCCCCATCAAACACTGGCTCCGGGAACTGCTGCCCCCAGGGGCCGCCATCGCGCAATTGCTGTACCCGTTCAAGGGTAAAATCTTCCGGCGCCATTTCACCATCGGAGTGCAATACCGCCTGCAGGTCGTCGTCGCAAAGCTGGCGCCGCACTTCGTCATCAAATGCGGTTGTAAACTGGCCCAGTTTTTCCAGGGGCAAACTCATCCCGGCTGCCATGGCATGTCCCCCGAACTTGCTCAACAAACCCGGGTTGCGGGCAGCCACCGCATCCAGCGCATCGCGAATGTGCAAACCGGGAATGGAACGGGCGGAACCTTTGATATCGCCATCGCCGGCGTCGGCAAAAGCAATCACCGGGCGGTGAACTTTTTCCTTGATGCGGGAGGCCAGCAGCCCTACCACCCCCTGATGCCATTCCGGGTTATACAGGCACAGCCCCCAGGGGAGACCCTGCTCGTCCAGTTGCAACTGCTCAACCAGTGCGACCGCCTCTTTTTGCATCTGGCCTTCAATCAGCTTGCGATCGCGGTTCAGGCCGTCCAGCTCCATGGCAAATTCACGGGCGATATCCGGGCTATCGGTGAGCAGGCATTCAATGCCGTGGCTGATGTCATCCAGCCTGCCCGCCGCGTTCAGGCGCGGCCCCACAAAAAAACCGAAATCCATGGCCACGGCGCGGCGATAATCGCGACCGGCAGCGGCCATTAACGCCAATATACCGGGGCGACAACGACCAGCTTTTATGCGCTGCAACCCCTGGTGCACCAGAATGCGATTGACTCTGTCCAAAGGCACCACATCCGCTACCGTGCCCAGCGCCACCAAATCAAGCCAGGTGGCCATACCGGGCTCAGAAACTTGCTGTTCCGCAAACCAGTTGCTGTCACGCAGTTTGGCTCTGAGGGCGCTGAGCAGGTAAAAAATAACCCCCACACCCGCCAGGTTTTTACTGGGGAATTCGCAGCCCGGCTGATTGGGATTGACGATGGCATCGGCACTGGGAAGTTTTTCACCGGGCAGGTGGTGGTCGGTAACGATAACTTTGATGCCGGCGCTTTGCGCGGCCTCTACCCCGGCGATACTGGAAATGCCGTTGTCCACGGTGATGATCATATCCGGCTTGTTGGTTGCAGCCAGCTGGACAATTTCCGGGGTCAGGCCGTAGCCGTAATCGAAGCGATTGGGCACCAGGTAATCCACCCGCTGAAAACCCATGGCGGTCAATGCCAGAATCCCCAACGCCGTGCTGGTAGCGCCGTCGCAATCGAAATCACCGACAATCAGTATGGACTGTTGTCCAGCCAGTGCTTGCTGCAACAGCTCAACCGCCCTGTCCACTCCCTTTAGCTGTTTTGGGCCGGGCAGGTGTTTTAAGTGGTTTTGCAATTCGCTCTCGTCGCGCACGCCGCGAGCGGCGTAAACCCGTTGTAGCAAGGATGGTGTATTGCTGGAGAAGCAACTATCGCCTCGATCAACAGAGCGGCGTTTGATGATTTTGGGCATTTGTGCAATTCGTATTGAGCATGTCGCGCTATCTTGGTGGATTGCGCCCTGCACGTCCACCCAAAGAAAACATCCTGCCGGGCTGTGCGGCAAAAATTTACAGAACATCCAGGGTGATTACAGTTCGACAGGTAGCACGGTAGCAAATGGATGGGGATTGCCGCGTCGCTTCGCTCCTCGCAATGACAGTTAATTTTTGGCAGTTCTTTGACGTTAAGACCAGAGTTGGGTGGCGCTTTACTGGACCGTATGCGACAGGGATTTCGCATCCGAGCGTACAGGGAAGTTACTTAAATAACGAAAGCACAGCGTGTCCGGTAAAGCGCTACCCGGCTCTGGTCGCCACTCAGGGTGATTAGAGCGCGACGGGTTACAGGGTAGCAAATGGATGGGGATTGCCGCGTCGCTCCGTTCCTCGCAATGACGGGGTGACGCTTAGCCGCTACCCACGACTATTCAATCTCCCGCCGAAACGGTGGCAGCGAATCCAACAGTTGACGGCCATAGCCTTTGGTTACCACCCGGCGGTCGAGCACTGTGACTTTGCCGGTGTCCTGTTCAGTACGCAGCAAACGCCCCACCGCCTGAATCAATTTCAGGGAAGCATCCGGCAGGGAGATGTCAAAAAACGGTTTGCCACCTTTGTTTTCCACCCACTCGGCCAACGCTTCCTGAATGGGTTCGTTGGGTACCGCAAAGGGGATTTTGGCAATAATCACGTGGCGGCAATAATCGCCGGGCAAGTCGACCCCCTCGGCAAAACTGGCCAGGCCAAAAATCACGCTGCCCTGCCCGGCGTCGATACGCTCCTTGTGACGGCGGATAACTTCTGCGTGAGAGTAGTCCCCCTGTACCAGAATGGTTTTTGCCATATCTGCGGGCAAGTTATCAAACACCTGTTCCATCTGACGGCGGGAGGCAAACAACATCAACGTGCCTTCATTGCCATCAATCCAGTCCGGCAGCCTGTCGATCAAATCGTCGGTATGGGCATAAGCATCGCTGGCATCGGCAACCTTTGGCACCGACAGAACCCCTGAATTGGCATAATCAAAAGCACCGGGCACCTGTTGGTAGTGAGCCTTTGAAAAAGTACCCGCATGAGAACGAAAACGGTCAAAGCTGTTGAGGGCGCACAGGGTCGCCGAGGTAATCACTGTGGCAAAGGCGCGGCCCCACAACTGTTCCCGCAATAATGGCGCGGCGACAATAGGGCTACAACTGAGGCGAATATCCAGGTTGCCTCCGGCACCATCTTCTAGCGACAACCAGCGGGCACTGGGGGCGCCTTCTTTGGGGTCGGCAGTGGCAAATGCGGCCCAGAGCGCGGCGCTGGATTCGGTGCGAGACAGCCAACCGCCGACCACCTGCTGCAACTGTTCCAGATCCACCCTGGGCACCGGGCAGTGAGGTTCTTCCAGCAAATCACCGAGGCGCTCGGTCAAGGATTCAAGGCGCGCTTCCAGCTGTGCAAAACGGACGCCCAGCAGGGCTGACAGATCCCTCAACTCGGCACCAATATCACCATTGGCAAAACGGTATTGGCGGTCAGCGCCACTATCGATTCTGTCGGCCACTGCACTGAACTGCGGCGTGGCAACCGCCAGCTGGCTGGCGCACTCCAACGCCTGCTTGCCAAGCTCCGCGCACAGGCTGTGCACATCTTCCAGCACTGCAAAGTTACTGGCGCTGGCCTTCAGTTGTTTGTCGATCTGTTGCAACCATTTGCCGGTACTGTCCAGCTGGCAATGGCTGGCAAAATGGCGCAACGCGGTATCAGGCAAGCGATGACCTTCGTCGAAGATGTAAATGGTGTCTTCCGGTGGCGACAGTATGATTCCACCGCCAAGGGCCAGATCAGACATCACCAGATCGTGATTGGCGACAATACAGTCCGCCTCACCCAGATCATCCCGAGCGCGAAAAAAACAACAGTTGTTGATATGGCGGCAACTGCGCCCGGCGCATTGGCGGCGATCCACCGTCAGTGGCTGCCATTGCTCCTGAGGCACGCCATCCGGCCAGCTGTCACGGTCCCCCTGCCACTGACCGATCGCCAGCGCGTCGGCCATGCTGTTGTAGAGTTTGATGCTGTCGGCACTGGGGTTAAACAACATCTCGTCCGGGAACAGCCCCTGCCCGGCCTGGCTGTCGGCGGCCTGATCCAGACACTGCTCCAGCTTCAGAGGGCACAGGTAGCGACCCCGGCCTTTGGCCAGGGCAAAGCGCGTATCCCAGCCGGTGTGTTGCAGCAGTTCGGGAATATCCCGCAGCACCAGTTGCTCCTGCAGGGAAACAGTGCCGGTGGCAATCACCACTTTTTTGTCCAGTGCTTTGGCGATGGGCAAAGTCGCCAGCAAATAGGCCAGGGTTTTACCGGTGCCGGTGCCCGCCTCCACCACGCACAGGCCACTGCCATCCACTTGCGGGGAGAGAACGCGATTATTGTCGCTGTCCAGCTCAATGGCCCCCAGACTGTTGGCGATGGCGGCAATCATTTGTTTTTGACCCAGGCGCGGCTTCAATTCGCGAGCGTTAAGAAAGTCGCGATAGCCTTTTTGGATGGTTTCTTTGAGGTCGTTGGAAAGAGGCATAAAAGAAAGGTTACAGGACGCTGCGCTTACAGGAAAAACCTAAAAACCTGTCACCTGTAGGGCGAAGCCCGTCCTGTCAGCCGGCAACGCCGGCGTCCTGTAGGCTTATTTGGCTAACCACCGAATTGGCGTAGCCCGCCAACGCGATAGGCCGGTGTTTCTCTGGCAGGCTGTCGATACGTTGCCTGAACTCCTGCTCCCGTTCACTCCACTCACTGTCGCTAAGGCCCAACTGTTGGCGCATTTCCGTCACCTGGGGGTGGTCGCCATGCAGTCTGTTGTAGGCAATGAGGTTGGTGCAGTGCTGGTGGTAGTTTTCGATCACGTGCTTGTCGATAGCCGCTGCGATACTGTCGGCGCTCTCCAGCTCGTCGACGGTGAGCGGTTCTCCGAAGGTCACATGAACCAACCCTTTCTGGCCGACAATTCCCTTGTAAATGCTTTTCAGGTCTTCATGTTCAGACTTCTGGTAGCTGCCGTGTTGCGCCACTTCGTAGAGCTCACGGGCTTTGTAAGCATCGCAGGGGTCCAGCTCGTATGACAGTGTTATCGGCACAATATTCAGTTGCCCCATAGCTTCAGCAAAGTCCTGATCTTTGTCTTTGCTGAGGGAGAGCATCTTGATTAACGCGGTGTCCGTGCGATCCAAACCGTCTTTGGCGCGCCCTTCCCGCTGAGCGATCCAGATGGAGCTGTTTTGCTGGCAAATTGAGTGGCGAATGTAGTGGGATAATTGCAACAGGGCATCCATCTTTTCCCGGCGGCTACCGACTGAACGCTTGACAATAAAGCTCTTGTTCAGGCGCATCAGGTCAGAGGTAAAAGGTTTGGTGAGCAGATTGTCACCGATGGCAATACGCGGCGTGTTAAAACCGCCGCGATTCAGACCAATGCCCACTACAGCGGGATCGACAGCAATATCCCGGTGGTTACAGACAAACAAGTAGGATTGCTCCTTGCTGAGCCGGTCGAGGCCGGAAACACAGATGTCGCGGGTCTGTTTTTCCATCAGGTTCCACCAGTAATGACCGATCACCTGCTGAAAACCGGCAATGTCATTCACCCCCGCAAAAGCCTCCTCCAGCCGAGCCCTGATCGGGCCGCGAAACACCCAGGGTATCCAACGAGCCAGGCGTGGGTACTTCATGCGGGCAATGGTGTCGTGCAGCTCCGGGTCGGCAACCAGGCGCGCCAAAACCTGCGACACTTCGCTGTCCTTGTAGGGGCGAATATCTTCAAAATCAGTATTCATCAAATTCTCATATCAATTCGAGAAATAAAGCATAACGGGTTGTTTTTATTTAATTTTATACAGTTAATTTCAACTGCGACGATGGTGCCAGCGCACTTCGCGACTGTGCGCATCCACCAGTTGCGCAACCCCCAACACCTGAGCAAACAATGCCATACGCACCAGTATACCGTTGTCCGCCTGGCGGAAAATAGCCAGATTGGGGTTGTTATCCAGGTCCGTATCCAGCTCGTTGGCGTCAGAGCGGGAATCCCTGGGCAGCGGGTGCATAATGACGGTGTTGGGCTCGCAGTGGCGTGTGTATATGGATTGATTGATGCGCATTTTGCCCCGGTACAGGTCCGCTTCTTCCGCACTGGCAAAACGCTCCTCTTGGATGCGAGTGGAGTAGACGATATGAGCGCGAGCAATTCCCTGGTCAAGCTGGCCAGTCTGCTCCACGGCAATCCCCGCTGAACGCATCTCTTCCACCAATTCAGCGGGCATGGCCAGTTCCGGTGGCGACACCAGGGTAATGTTCACTTGCTTGTAGAGCATCAACAGCTTGCACAGGGAATGCACCGTTCGGCCAAACTTCAAATCCCCCACCATGGCAATGCGCAGGTTATCCAGGTTGCGACCGCGAGCTTGCAGCTCCTTTTCAATGGTGTACAAGTCCAGCAAGGCCTGGGTGGGGTGTTCGTTGCTGCCATCCCCACCATTGATTACCGGCACACGGCTGGTAGAGGCAAAGTCTGCCACCGAGCCCGACTCCGGGTGGCGCATACAGATTATATCGCTGTATCCGGACAGTACCCGGGCAGTGTCCTGTAAAGATTCCCCCTTGACCACCGCAGAGCTGGAAAACCCGGTAGTTTCCCGCACCTCACCACCCAACAGGTTAAAGGCACAGCCAAAACTCACCCGGGTACGGGTGCTGGGTTCAAAGAACATATTGCCGAGAATGGCCCCTTCCAGAACCCGCGTTACCCGGCGGCGCTGAGCGTAGGGCTCCATGCTGTCGGCGGTGGCGAACAGGATGTCGATATCACCCCGCTCAAACTGGCGGATAGAAAGAATGTGGGAGCCCTTGAAGTCCAAAGCGAATGCCCTGCCGGTTGAAGTGGTGGGCGATTTTAGCATTATTGGGCGGGGAAAAAATATGGTGACGGCCGGTAGCGCTCGGATGGTTTGCTCGCAACAACCAGCCGTAGGGTGGAAGCATAGAGTCAGGTTAGAGCATGGTTTGGGAATTACTTTTTGTGACCGCGGCCAGCAGGGATGCTGGCCACGAGCCTACATGGAAGTATTAACGGCGTGTCACAGAAAGTAATTCCCAAACCATGCCTGCTCGTATACTGTCACTATCAGTAAGCGCCACAAGCCTACTTCAACTTGCTCTCAAAAAACCGGAACATCATCTGCCACAGATGCGCCCGGGTGTCTTCGCCACTGATGCCATGGCGTTTACCGGGGTAAGTCATCAACTGAAAATCCACTCGCTGTTGCTGTAACTGGCCCATCAGTTTTACCGCGTTGTCAAAAAACACATTATCGTCCGCCATACCGTGTATCAGCAGTAAGTCACCTGGCTTGTCGCTGGCCAGGTAATTGTCGATATAGGGGAACACCGACGCAGAGGCGTAGTCTTGCGGCGTTTGCGGCACGCCCATATAGCGCTCGGTGTAGCAGGTATCGTACAGCAGCCAATCCGTAACCGGCGCCACGGATACGGCAGCCGCGAAGGTGTCCGGGGCTTTGAACAAGCTCATCAGGCTCATGTAGCCGCCGTAAGACCAGCCGTACACCCCCAGCCGCTGGCTATCCACATAGGGCAGCGATTGCAGCAGTTTTACAGCGGCCATTTGGTCCACTACTTCCGCTTCGCCCAGCCTGCCTTTGATAACCCCCTCAAATTCCGTACCCCGGTTAGAGGTGCCGCGATTGTCTATGGTAATAACCACATAACCGTTGCGGGCCAGAAACTGATTAAACCAACGGGTATTCCAGGCATTTCTTACCCGTTGGCTGTGGGGCCCGCCGTAAACAAACACGATGGCTGGATAACGCTTACCCGCCGCCATATTGTTTGGCTTCATCAACTGATAATGCAGGGTTTTGCCATCCTCAGCGCTCAGGGTAGCGAACTCCAGAGGAACATGGTCAGCGATATATGGGCTATAGGGATGGCTGTCGTCCAGGGGATTTTGTTCCAACCAGGTGATCAGTTCGCCCTTGTCATTTTTCAGCGCCACCGCCGGGGGCTGGCCATCGGCGGAAAAAGTGTCGATAAACAGCGGCTTCTGACAGTCACCCTCTACCCTCACACAACCGTAGTCCACACTGTGCCAGCCGGGTTCTTTGGTAAGACGAAGAACATCGCCACCATCCAGGGATACCCGATAAAAATGCCGTTCCAGCACACCTTCTGCGTTGGCAACAAACCAGGCTTGACGGCGTTTTTCATCCACCGCCACCAGGTGATCTACCACCCATTCACCGGAGGTAAGCTGGCGCACCGTCTTGCCCTGATAGTTCACTAAATACAGGTGCTTGTAACCACTGCGTTCGGAGGCCCAGATAAAGGTTTTATTGTCTTTCAGGAAAGTCAGATCGTTGTTCAGATTAACCCAAGTTGAGGAAACCTCAGCCACTACCGGCCAGCTTTTACCGGTTTTACTGTCGGCGAACAGCAGCTGATTTTCGCTTTGTGGGCGGTTGAGCCGCTGTATCGAAAGGGTTGTACTGTCTGGCAGCCACTTCACACGGGCCAAGTAAATATCTTCGTTGTCCCCCAAATCCATCCAGCGGATTTTGGGTGTGCGACCACCTACTTTAACCACCCCCAGTTTTACTTTGGCGTTTTGCTCGCCGGCAAAGGGGTAACGTTGCTGGATGGCCGTTACAGAGCCATCGGCAGCCACTTCGTAGCGGTCCATCAGTGTGACTTGCGATTCGTCAATCCGGGTCAGGGCGATATGGCGTTCATCCCCGGCCCACCAGTAACCGGTATTTCTGCCCATTTCTTCCTGGGCCACAAACTCCGCAGTGGCATAACTGACTGCGCCGCCGCCCTTTTTGGTGACGGCAATCTCCCGGCCTTTTGCCAGGTCGATTACATACAGGTTTTGCTGGCGCACAAAAGACACGTAATTGCCTTGCGGAGAAAAGCGCACATCGGTTTCAAATTCAGGGTTATTGGTAAGGCGGCGAGGCGCTTCTCCAGCCAACGGCAGGTAGTGCAAGTCTCCGCCCAGGGGAAACAACAGCGCATCGCTGTCCGGCGACCAGTAATATTCCACAATACCACTGCCCAGTATGCGCTGGCGTTCGCGCCGTGCCCGCTCCACTTCGGAAAGCTGTTCGCTGCCACCGGTCAGTTGCCGGGAATCCACCAGCAAGCGGTGCTCACCGCTGGCAATATGGTAGGCCCATAAATCCTGCTGTTTGTGATTCTCCGGCTTGCCCTTCAGGTAGGTGGCCATAGTGCCATCGGGAGACAGTTTCAAACCTTTGATGCTGGGGCCACTCAGGGACGGGCTGGCCACAAAGCGCTCGATGGTCAACGGCTCAGCAACCAGTGGCAGGCACAGAGCCACAGTGAAAATCGCAATGAATGTCTGAAGTTGGCGCAACATGAGTGTATTTCCGCTTCGCAAGAAAACGCCAACTCTACCGAACTTATAACATTTCAGGCAAAGTCAAAATTCCGTCACCGCCACCACATTAAAACAAACTTCTCCAAAAGAGCGTCATTTTTCCAACACCCCATGGCATCAAACAGCCTCAATCCACTGGCATACAGATTGCTTACGGGTATTCAGACAACGCTATTCAGGCAATGGCATTCACGCAATTGGCACAACAAAGGCATAACAATATGAGCGATATTGCGGAGTTCAACAGCGGCAAAGGCGCTGCGGCAAAGAAGCTGTCCAAAGGCGCCGGCAACCAGCGCCTCAAGGTCGCCACCGACTCCAGTACAAAAACTCCCCAGCTGACAGAAGCCAGCCTGCTGCGGCTGTCACAACTGTGGCAAACCACATTGGACGTGTACGCGCTCCTCGACCGCCTGATCGCCGAACTGCCCCGCTTTGTGCCTTTCGACAGTTTCAGTTACTTCCACCCGGAACAAGCGCTGGAGCAACGGGTTGGCCAGGGGGGAAAACACAGTTGCAGCTATAAACTGAACTTGCAGGGGCGTCAGCTCGGCCAGCTGGAATTGACCCGCAGCCAGCGTTTTTCGGAGTCGGAGCTGGCCTCCATCGAGCGCATTCTGGGTACCTTTATCAACAGCCTGCGCAACGCTGTGGACTACCATCAGATGGCCCGCAGTGCCTACACCGACAGCCTTACCGGGCTGCTTAACCGCAACGCGTTAAATCACCTGCTTATTAAAGAAATCAAACGTGCCCAGCGCGGCGGCAACCCCCTGTCGATCTTGTTTATCGACCTGGACCACTTCAAGTCCATCAACGACCAGTACGGCCATTCCAGCGGCGACCGCCTGTTGCGCCAGCTGGCTCTGTTGCTGGAAAGCCAGGTGCGCGGCTCGGACTGCATTTATCGCTATGGCGGAGAGGAGTTTATTGTTCAGCTGCCTGATACCAGCAGCCAGGGTGCGCGCCTTGTGGCAGAGAAAATTCTTGCCGGCATCGGCAACCTGCACTTTGCCCCCGGCGGCAAAGCCTTGCCGGTCACCGCCAGCATTGGCGCCACCACATTGAGCAATGAAGATGCCCACTCGCTGATTGAACGAGCAGACCGCGCCATGTACCGCGCCAAAGAGGAAGGCAGAAATCGGGTTTGTGTTTTGTAAAAAAAGTGGCGGGGATATCAACGTCATTCTGAGCGCAGCGAAGAATCTTGCAACTGGTAGCTAGGGGGCGTTCTCAATTAGTGAGCTGTTGCTGCTGGAGCCCATTTTGGCTCTCAGCAAGGCGCCGTGAGTGCTGTGTAGTCGCTCTACATGAGCGAACGGCAACACCGCTGAGGGACAAAATGGGCCCAGCCCTTCGGGTTGCGCCTGAAATGGCGCCATACTGCGTTATTCGTCGCTCATTTGCTTTTCGTTTAAAAGAAAATACCAAACCACTCTCCTCATGCCTTGTCTGGCGCCATTTCAGGCGCAACAGCAATAACTCACTAATTGAGAACGCCCCCTAGTACGAGATCCTTCGTTGCGCTCAGGATGACAAAGCGCACTCGATCTGCCCGCAGCCAACTAAACAATCACACAGCTGTTGCGATTGTTGCGCTTGGCTTTGTACATACCCTGATCTGCCCGCTCAAAGGCAGTCTCGGGGGTGTCGTCATCCTGAACCTCAGTGACACCACAACTGATGGTGACATTCACCGGCTGCCCACCACTGTGGAAACCGCATTTTTCCACACCGACACGGGCTTTTTCGGCCACCACCTTTGCCCCTTCAGCATCTGTATCTGGTAGCAACAAAACAAATTCGTCGCCGCCAAAACGCGCCAGACAGTCGGTTTTGCGAATGCTTGAAGACAGCATCTCCACCACTTTTTGCAGCACCAGATCGCCAGCTTTATGGCCGTAGGTATCGTTGACTATTTTGAACTTGTCCACATCCACTACCATCATGGTCAGCGGGAAACCGATACGGCGGCTGCGGGCAAACTCCTCGTACACCCGCTCTTCGTAACCAAAGCGGTTCAGCACGCCAGTGAGTGTGTCTTTTGATGCCGCGGCTTGTTTCTCGTGCACTTTGGCCCGCAATTGCTGACCTTGCAGCTCCATTTCCCGCAGCTTGCGAGTCAGGTCACGCACCCGGCGCTCGGACTGGCGGTATTTTTCCTGTTCGTCACTGAGGTAGCTATTGAGGGTTTCGCCAATTTGTTCCACCCGCCCTTCAATCAACTGCCGCAAGCCATCCAGGGTACTCTCGCTCGCTGCGGCCTGTTGAATACCGCTAACCTGCTCACCGATATTGTGCTGCAGTTGTTCAGCTCGACTGAGTGAGCCTTTATCCAGGGTGCCCACAATGCCCTGTTCGATGCCCTGCAATTTTTCCCGCAACTGGCCGAGAAACTGTTCTGTATCCCGGCGTTCAATGCCGATACTGCGGGCAATACCCCCCAACAACTCCAGCACCTGTTGCAGAATATGCTGCATTCCAGCAGGGGTGCTGACGTTCGGCAGCTCCGCCTTGATAACCACCACCTGGCGGGATACATCATCCAGGGAGGCCAGATTGTCCAGCACCTTATCCAGTACCGGGCGCAGGGCGTCAAAAATATCCCGGGCACTGGTATCCCCTTTGTTGCCAGCGCGTTTTAACCAGCCGCGGCTTTTGCTCTTTGGAGTATCCGTGGCAGCCTTGGGTGCGGTATTGTCTACCGAACTTTCGTTGATGGTGCGCAGCAATTTCAGGCCACGTTGCAGCACTTCAACAATTTCATCCTGGTTTTTGGCGCGAGCCGCAGAAATCGCAATTTTCTGGGCATCGCTGTAGTTCGCCACCGGTACGCGCATTTCCTGCAGCAATGCCTGCAATGCTTCAGCGAGCGGCACAATGTTATTGCCAGCATTATCCGCCCCCGACATCTCTTTGAGATAGCTGAACAGCATGGCGGAAACTTTGGTAAGACCGTCATCGTCACTGGAAACCCGCTCCCGCAAGACGATGCGTAAATGTTCGAGAATGCTTTCCAGTTTATTGTCTTGCACACCGTTGGCAGCGAGATAACTCAGCTCCACCCCGATGCGCTGCAACAACAGCTCCCGTTCACTTTTGTCACTGGTGGCTGTACCGTTATTCGGATTCATAGCCTGGCTCTTTATCGTTATAGTCACTGACTTTCCATCCCTGGCCCCTTTTCATTGCGGCCTTTGCCATCGATTTTACTCCCCATCACCACGGCAGCAAGCCAACTGGCGCACAATACATAACCCAAGTGGCATCTGCGGTCACGTATCTTTTTTGTTACATTCAGACCTTTCTATCCGCTCGGTCTTGCCTTTGAGGTGCCTCACCCTTTGGCACGTTTCCCTTTGGTACTTTCCCCTTTGGTACTCTTCCCTTTAAGTAATAGGCAAACGACAACACTTCCGCCACCACCACATACAATTGCCGGGGAATTTCCTCTCCCACAGGCACCGCGCTCAGTGCGGCAGTCAACATCGCGTCCTGTTCCACAGGTACATGATGTTCGCGAGCCAGCGCCTCTATCTGCTCGGCCACAGCACCTTCGCCTTTAGCCACGACTACCGGCGCCGCCTTTTTATTATCACCGCTGTTGTCGTAACTGAGGGCTGCCGCCAACCTGGGAGGCTTGCGTGGCACATTATCGTCTGGCATTGGTACTTCCCATACGCGGCCTATATGCGGTAATCCAGCAGGCTGTCGATTGAATTCATTGGCACTTGCTGATCCGCAGGTTTGCCCTGACGACACACCAGCGCACCCACGTTCAGGCCACTGGCCACCAGAGCGGTTTCCAGCACGGGCAACTCCGCCTTTGCCAGTTGCGCTGTGTCATCTTCTTGCGCCCACAGTGATGCCGATACCTTGTCGCCGCGCAACAGCACCTTGGCTCGTATTTGACCCAATTCAGCCAGTTCGAAAACCAGCTCCACCTGCCAGCCCGGTTGCAGTTTGGCATCATCACCGCCACTGGCTTCCCGCTCAATTACCATAGGCAGACTGTGGAATTCCTCTCCCTGGCGATAGGGCAATTCAAAAACCCAGCGAGCCACTTCCTGTCCCGGCTGCGGCAGGCTTTGCACCTGCTGCGAAACAATGCGGGCAATGGCCCCTTCAACCAAACGCTGCAAATCCTGGGCGCTAACCATTTGTGTCTGACTGGCAGACTGATTCAGCGGCCCTTCCTTTTGCACTCCTGGTTGTGTCAACGACTGATGCGGTTGGCGAGCGGGCTCCGCTGCCAACAGTTGCTGCTGTGCTGGCGCTTGAGATTTGGCGCCCTCTGCAGACTGCGCCGTCCCTGTGGCAAGGCTGCTCGCGTCTGGTGTTGCCCCAGGCGATGCAGGGCCAGTTGGGGTTGCAGTACTGGCGCCAGTGGGCGTTGCAGTTTTCACCGCTGTCGCGCCATCAGTGCTTGCAGGCTTTTGAATAGCCAAATGGCGCGCCAGCTGCACCAGCGCCTGCTTGACATCCCTTTGTGTACCTTCGCTGCCGCGCTGGGCCTGACGCTGTTCATTGAACAATCCTGAGTCCTGCACCAACTGCTGCAGACGGGTGTGGTCAGCGAGTTTTTCGCCACTGGGAATCCGTGCCAGCAAGGTTTCTATCAGGCCGCGGGTGCGAGCGGGCAACCGGTCTCTCTGGACTCCACTCTCGGGCTTCGCTTGTGGCCTGCCTTCCAGAATAGCCAATAAATTGTTAAGCACTTTTTCCGTCGGCAACTGCCGGGGCAACAACTGGCGCAGCGCCTGATTCACCAATTCACTGGCGCTACCACTGGCCACGGCCGCTGGCACCACCTGCAATGTCGGCGTTGTACCCGCACTCAACACTCTGAGCAACACCCGGTCACCGGCCTGAATCGGCGCCTGGCTGCGGGCTTCCAGCTGGGTATTGCCAATGCGCAATTGCAGCCGTTCCGCAGCCGGGCGCGCCAACACCACCGCTTCCAGAACTTGCCCCACGCGCCAATTGTGGAGCTGACTGTTTATCGCCCCCTGGGAGGTCAACCCGGTAAGCGTTATTTCCCCCAGCATGGGTTACAAAATCTCCTGGCACCTGTGCGATAATTACCTTTTTATTTTCTCGACCTGTTGCTGACTAAACTTTAGCGGCATAAATGGCGGTTTATTAACCCGAATTCCACAGGGAATCTCCATGAGCATTTTTGATGACGACAATGCGGATCCAGTAGCAACCGCCAAGCCAGGCAAAAAAAACCACAAAAACCCCTTCGCAGACCCGGATGAGCGCCTGGAGCCACTGATGGATGCAGGCAGCGAACTGGACGACGACGAACTGGCTTTTGAGGAAGAAGACTTTGAACCCCTGGATCGCAAACGCAACCGTCATCTGAGCAGTAGCCTGGACAAAATTCGCGACAATGGTCCGGCAGACAATGGTCCAGCAGACAATAGCGCAATAAACAATGGCCCGGCACAAACAGCCGTCAGCGAAAAACCCAGGCTGGATAAAAAACCGGCCAATCGGGAAAAATCCGACTCTCAAGCAGTGCGAAACCCTTTTGCCAGCAGCAGCGAAGCAAGCAAAACACTCTCTGAGGACAACCCGTTTCTGGCACCAGCCAGGCGTGCACAGGCAGACTCTCAAACGCCCTCTGACAACAATCGGCAAGCAGCCGAAAACAAGGCCTTTCCCGGCACAAAACAGGCAAACGTAAAACCCAGGGAAGCCAGCAACAAGGCAATCCCCAGCCAGCCCCGCCATGAAACCCGCCGCGCGGCATCGCCCGTATCACAACAAAAACCAATGCCTCAACAGCCAGTCACAGAGCGATCAGAAGCAAATTACCTGCGCCCCGGCCAGCAAACCTCACCGCAAGTCGAACCCGCTCCGCAGGTTGCACCACCGGAATTTGCCCGTCGCCAGCAAGCTCCTATCGGCGTGAGTAGCCTGACTTTGTGGACCCTGCTGGCCATGGCGGTACTGTTGGCAGCCTGGAGCATGATCCAGCTTTCCGCTGTAAAGGAGCAACTGGCGTCCTTGAACAATGAAGTTAAACAGATGGACAGCCCCGCCATCGATAGCAGCGCTCAGGAGGCGCGCCTGTCCCGTTTGGAAAACAACTATCAAGCGCTGGAAAGCCGTTTACAGCAATCACTCACAACCGGCAATAGCAACCAAAGCGGTGAGATTACGCAACTGCAAAAACAACTCAGCCAGTTACAGCAAAAGGTGCAACAACAGCAAAAGGAACTGCAATCTGCCATTGCCACACTCAAGCAGCAAACCAAAGCTGCACCCCCGGTGGCAGCCAGCAAACCGGTGACCGAAATACCCAAACCCACCGGCTGGGTGATCAACATTGCCTCACTCTCCAACCGCGATAATGCCCTGAATCTGGTGAGCAAAGCCAAGGCACTGGGCACCGATACCAGAGTGGAATCCTACCCTTCCCAGGGGCGTACCCTGTACCGGGTACGAGCCGTTGGCTACAGCAGCCAAGGCGCCGCCGAGCAAGCGGCCCTGCGTTTGCAAAATGGGCTGGGAATGAGTGGGTTGATTGTGCGGAAAATAGACTGATCGCTACGGATTGCGAATGCCCGTCATTCTGAGCGCAGCGAAGAATCCCGTGTTTACTGCAATTTATGAGATCCTTCGCTGCGCTCAGGATGACAAATCGCACGCAGCTAACAATCACTGATTGGCGTAATCCTCAATCGCCTGTTCAAGAACCACCAGCTCCACCCCTGCCTGGGCAAACATTTCCCGGGTTTCCTGGGCGGCGTGGTACATGGATTTGGCCACGACTTTTTGAATACCGCAGCTGATAATCAACATGGCGCACACCCGGCAGGGTTCCATTTTGCAGTACAGGGTACTGCCCGCTAATGGAATACCGTGCTTGGCCGCCTGGCAGATGGCATTCTGCTCTGCATGGATGGTGCGCATGCAGTGCTGGCGAATGGTGCCGTCGTCGTCGATTACCTGCTTCATCAAATGGCCAACGTCATCGCAGTGAGGCAAGCCGGAAGGCGAGCCCACGTAGCCGGTGGCGATAATTTGCCGGTCTTTGACAATAATGCAACCGGAACGACCCCGGTCGCAGGTGGCGCGGGTGGCCACCGTGTCCATCATGGCAATAAAGTAATCGTCCCAGTCTGGTCGCATGGTTGTTCCTCATCCAGTCTCGATCCCTGTCATCCTGAGGGAGCGAAGCGACCGCCAGGATCTCGTAGCTGCAAACTTGTGAGATCCTCACGCCGCTGCGCGGCTCAGGATGACAGTGGGTGTTTCAATTAATTTCAATTTCCGGCACTGCAGCATCTGTTTGTTGCAGTTGCACTATCAATTTACGGGCAATATCGTGATAGATGCCTGCCACCTGCCCATCGGGTTCGGCCACTACCGTGGGGTTGCCACTGTCTGTTTGCTCGCGAATGGCGCGATCCAGTGGCAGCGCCCCCAGCAATTCAGTTTGGTAGTCCCGGGCAATGCGTTCACCACCGCCTTCACCAAAAATATGTTCGATGTGACCGCACTGGCTGCAGGTATGCAGGGCCATATTTTCCACCACTCCGATTACCGGAATGTTAACCTTGCGAAACATCTCGATGCCTTTTTCCGCGTCCAGCAAAGCGATGTCCTGGGGGGTGGTGACAATCACCGCGCCACTCACCGGCACCTTCTGCGCCAGGGTCAACTGGATATCGCCCGTACCCGGTGGCATATCCACAACCAGGCAGTCCAGCTCACCCCAGCGGGTTTGCCCCAACATCTGCTGTAGCGCGCCGCTGGCCATAGGGCCGCGCCATACCGCAGGAGCTTTGTCTTCCAGCAGATAGCCCAGTGACATGGTTTTCAGGCCGTGAGCGTCTATGGGCATAAATGTATTGCCGTCGACCACCTGCGGACGGGCACCCTCAGCGACACCCAGCATCAGTGGCTGGCTGGGGCCGTAGATATCCGCATCCAGAATACCTGCGGCGTGCCCTTGCGCCTGTAACGCCAGAGCCAGATTGACTGCGGTGGTGGATTTGCCCACGCCACCTTTGCCGGATGCCACGGCAATTATGTATCGGACAGCTTTTAAGCCTTCGGGAAAATCACTCATCTTGTGCCTTAGAAATCCTGAAAATCCACCGTAAAAACGGTATAGTTGCGCGTCTTTCACACTGTACAGAGAAGTCACCCAGCAATGTCAGATCGTCGCAAAATCCTGGTCACCAGCGCCCTGCCCTACGCCAACGGTTCCATTCACCTTGGTCATATGATGGAAGCCATCCAGACCGACATCTGGACCCGCTTCCAGCGCTTGCGCGGCCACGAATGTTACTACGTTTGCGCCGACGATGCCCACGGCACGTCCATTATGTTGAAAGCCGAGCAGCTGGGCATTAGCTCCGAGGAGCATATCGCCAACATCCAAAAAGAACACCTGGAGGATTTCGGAGATTTTCAGATCGCTTTTGACAACTACCACTCCACTCACTCGAAAGAAAATCGCGAGCTATCGAACCTGATATACAACCGCCTGCGTGAAAATAACCACATCGCCAAACGGGAAATCAAACAGGCGTTTGACCCGGAAAAGGGCTTATTTCTGGCAGAGCGCTATATCAAAGGCACCTGCCCGAAGTGCAAAACCGAAGACCAGTACGGCGACAACTGCGAAGCCTGCGGTGCCACCTATTCGCCCACCGAATTGATCAACCCGGTATCCGCTATCTCCGGGGCCACACCCATTGAAAAAGAATCCACCCACTACTTTTTCAAACTGCCGGAATTCGAGCAATTTTTAACAGACTGGACTCGCGCCGGGCACCTGCAGGAAGAAGTGGCCAACAAGCTCGGCGAATGGTTGGAATCCGGTTTGCAGGAATGGGATATCAGCCGCGATGCTCCCTACTTCGGCTTTGAAATTCCCGATGCGCCGGGCAAATATTTCTACGTATGGCTGGACGCCCCCATCGGCTATATGGCCAGCTTTAAAGTGCTGTGTGAAAGGCAAAGTCTGAACTTTGACGAGTATTGGGGCAGTGACTCCAGCGCCGAGCTGTATCACTTTATCGGCAAAGACATTATTAACTTCCACGCCCTGTTCTGGCCGGCCATGTTGACCAGCGCCCAGTTCCGCACGCCCACCAAAGTGAACGCCCACGGTTTTGTCACCGTCAACGGCAAAAAAATGTCCAAGTCTCGCGGCACCTTTATCAATGCCCGCACCTGGCTCGACCACCTGCCGCCGGAACCCCTGCGCTACTACTACGCCGCCAAACTCACCAATGGCGTAGACGACCTGGATTTGAACCTGGACGATTTTGTACAACGGGTAAACTCGGACCTGGTGGGCAAAGTGGTGAACATCGCCAGTCGTTGCGCCGGTTTTGTGAAAAAATCCGGCGGCGTTATGGCAGACAGCATCATCGAGCCACAACTGTGGCAGAAATTTGTGGATGCGGAGCCGGTGATCGCCGAGCACTATGAAAACCGCGAGTTCGGCAAAGCCATGCGCGAAATTATGGCGCTGGCGGATGCCGCCAACGAATACATCGCCGCCAAAGAACCCTGGAAACTGGCCAAGCAAGAAGGCAGTGGCGACGAAGTGCTGGGTATCTGCTCGCTGGGTATCAATATGTTCCGCGCCCTGATGCTCTACCTGAAGCCGGTGCTGCCCACCATGGCACAACAGTCCGAAGCCTTCCTCAACGACTCACTTTCCTGGAGCGAAGGTTTACAGCCACTGCTGAGCCACGCCATCAATAAATTCAAACCGCTGATGCAACGCATCGAAAAAGACAAGGTAGACGCCATGGTGGAAGCTGGAAAAGAAGATACAGCCGACCCGACTGACACAGCACCCCAGGATGGACCACTGGCGGACGAGCCACTGGCCACAGAAATCAGCTTTGATGACTTTATCAAAGTGGATTTGCGGGTTGCCAAAATTGTCAAAGCCGACCATGTAGAAGGGGCTGACAAACTGCTGCAACTGACTCTGGATATCGGCGACACCCGCACCCGCAATGTGTTTTCCGGCATTAAGTCCAGCTACAAACCGGAAGACCTGGAAGGTCGCCTGACCGTGATGGTGGCTAACCTGGCACCGCGCAAAATGCGCTTTGGTGTGTCGGAAGGTATGGTGCTGGCGGCTGGCGATGGCAAGGGAATTTATCTACTGACGCCAGATTCTGGTGCGCTGCCGGGGCAACGAGTGACTTAAAGGCACTTGTGAAACACCCGCAATAGGCACTTTCACAGCCACACTGTAAGATTAACTTTACAACTTCAAAAACACCAAAAAGCCCCTGAAACAGTCTTTTCACTAGGCAGACAAAAGCCGGTTTTGAGAAAATCCGCCCTTTCCCCAGCCAATTGAAGAACTAGCCCAGAGGTCAAAAAATGAGCGTACAACTCGCCACCGAAAACCCCCTTGGAACCGACGGTTTTGAATTTGTTGAATACACAGCTCCCACCGCCGAAGGCATTGCCGGGTTAAAAGAGCTGTTAAAACTGCTGGGCTTCTCTGAAGTTGCCAAACACCGCAGCAAGGAAGCCTGGCTCTACAAGCAGGGCGACATCAACTTTATTATCAATGCCCAGCCCTCCTCCCAGGCCGCCGACTTCGCCGAAAAACACGGCCACAGCGTGTGCGGCATGGCATTTCGCGTAAAAGATGCTTCAGTCGCCCACCAATACGCCCTGCAGCAGGGAGCTGAGCTGTTCAAGTCTGACGTTGGCGCCATGGAACTGCACATTCCCGCTGTGTACGGCATCGGCCACAGCACCCTGTACTTTGTTGACCGCTATGGCGACAACGGCGAAATCTATGACGTGGACTTCAAATTCTACGACGGCTGGAAAGACACCGTTGCCGCCAACGAAGGTGGCCTGCTGGACCTGGATCACCTGACCCACAATGTACACACCGGCAACATGGAAACCTGGGCCAGCTTCTACGAAAACATCGGCAACTTCCGCGAAATCCGCTTCTTTGACATCACCGGCAAAAAAACCGGCCTGGTGTCCAAAGCCATGACCGCGCCCTGTGGCAAAATCCGCATTCCGCTGAACGAATCTTCCGACGACAAGTCACAAATCGCCGAATACCTGCGTGAATACAATGGCGAAGGCATTCAGCATATCGCCCTGTCGACTGACAACATCTACCAGACCGTTCGCAACCTGCGCGCCAAAGGCATGGACTTTATGCCCACGCCGGACACCTACTACGAGAAAGTAGACAGCCGCGTGCCAGGCCACAAAGAAAATGTCGACGACATGCGCGAACTGCAAATTCTGATCGACGGCGACCCGGAAACCTCCGGCCTGCTGCTGCAGATTTTCACCCAAACCGTGATCGGCCCGGTATTCTTTGAAATCATCCAGCGCAAAGGCAACGACGGCTTTGGTGAAGGCAACTTCCAGGCACTGTTTGAATCCATCGAAGAAGACCAGATTCGCCGCGGCGTTCTGGACTGATAGGTAGTACACCCCGTCATTGCGAGCGCAGCGAAGCAATCTCATTCGATATAGCAGCAACCTGATGGAGATTGCCGCGTCGCTTTGCTCCTCGCAATGACGGCTTCAAAAAACAACGAAGGAATCCTCGTATGAGCCACCAATACGACGACCTGCAATACCTCTCCGGTTTCGACAACGAACACGAAACCGAAGCTCTGGAAGGCGCCCTGCCCCAGGGCATGTTTTCGCCGCAAAAAGTGGCCTACGGCCTGTACGCGGAAAAATTCACCAGCACCGCATTTACCGCACCGCGCCACCAGAATCGCCGCACCTGGTTTTACCGCATTCGCCCTTCCGTGGCCCAGGGCGATTACCGGCAGATCGATCAAGGCCTGGTGCGCAGTGCCCCCATTACCGAAGTGGTAACACCGCCCACCATGTACCGCTGGAACCCCCTGCCGATTCCCGCAGAGCCCACCGACTTTGTCGATGGCCTGGTAACCATGGCCGCCAACGGCGACCTGGGTGCACAGGCAGGTATTGGCATTCATCACTATCGCATCAATCGCTCCATGGAAGACCGCTTCTTCTACAACGCCGATGGCGAACTGCTGTTTGTGCCGCAAATGGGCGCCCTGGCACTGCATACAGAGTGCGGCATTGTGGCCATCAAAGCCGGTGAAATTGCCGTTATCCCCCGCGGCATCAAATTCCGTGTGGAACTGCTGGATGAACAGGCGCGCGGCTACCTGTGCGAAAACTACGGCGCCCCCATGGTACTGCCCGAACGAGGGCCGGTAGGCTCTGATGGCTACGCCAACGACCGGGATTTCAAATACCCGGTGGCCGCCTACGAAGACCGGGAAGGGGACTTTGAACTGGTGTGCAAATTCGGCGGCAATCTGTTCCGTTGCGACATCAAACACTCCCCTCTGGACGTGGTCGCCTGGGTGGGCAACTCCGCTCCCTATAAGTACGACCTAGAACGCTTTAACGCCATGGGCACCATCAGCTACGACCACCCGGACCCGTCCATCTTTACGGTGTTGTCGTCGCTATCGGACACTCCCGGAGTGGCCAACCTGGACTTTGTTATCTTCCCGCCCCGCTGGATGGTGGGCGAAAACACCTTCCGCCCCCCCTGGTACCACCGCAACGTAATGAGCGAGTACATGGGCCTGATTTATGGCGTGTACGATGCCAAAGAAGAAGGCTTTGTACCCGGCGGCTCCAGCCTGCACAATTGCATGTCGCCCCACGGCCCGGAAGCAGCGGTGTTTGAAAAAGCCAGCAACTGCGAACTGGTGCCGGAAAAGCAAGAGGCTACAATGGCCTTTATGTTTGAATCCCGCTACGTGATTCAGCCCACTAAATACGCGCTGGAATGTGAGCAGCGGCAACAGGATTACCTGGATTGCTGGAACGGGCTGAACAAGCATTTTGACGGCAACCCCTAACTGACAACATGTCATCCTGAGCGCAGCGAAGGATCTCGTAGCTAGACCCAACACTGAGATTCTTCGCTGCGCTCAGAATGACAACAATCGAGAGTACATAATGACTAACCTGCTCAATGAAACCCACGACCCTTCCCACACCAGCTGGGTCACATCTGCCCAGGGCAGCGACTTTCCCATCCAAAACCTGCCATTTGCGGTATTCCGCCGCGCCGACAGCGACGAAGAGTTTCGCGGTGGTGTTGCCATCGGCGATCAAGTGATCGATATGCAGGCCCTGGCGGACGCCGACATTCTCGATGACTACGCTCAGGAAACCTGCGAAGCCGCCGCGCTGCCCATGCTGAATATATTGATGGGCATGGGCAAAGACGCCAACTCTGCCCTGCGCCTGGCCCTGTCCCGCGCCCTGCGCACCGGCTCCGAACAACAGGCCCAGATAGAACCGTGTCTTGTCCCCATGGCCGAGGTGGAATACGACCTGCCCTGCGTGATTGGTGACTACACCGACTTCTACACCTCCATTCACCACGCCACCGCCGTGGGCAGCCTGTTCCGCCCGGACAACCCGCTGCTGCCCAACTACAAGTGGGTACCCATCGGCTACCACGGTCGCGCTTCAACTGTTGACGTATCCGGCCAGAGCTTTCCGCGCCCGGTGGGTCAAACCAAAGCGCCGGACGCCGCAGAACCCAGCTTTGGGCCCTGCAAGCGCATGGACTACGAACTGGAAATGGGCATTTACATCGGTGAAGGCAACGCCCTGGGCGAACGCGTAGACATTGAAAATGCCGAAGACCACGTATTCGGCCTGTGCCTGTTCAACGACTGGTCTGCCCGCGACCTGCAAGCCTGGGAATACCAACCCCTGGGCCCATTCCTGGCGAAAAACTTTGCCTCCACCGTATCCCCATGGATCATCACCACCGAGGCACTGGCACCCTTCCGCAGCGCCTTTACCCGCCCGGAAGAAGACCCGCAACCGCTGCCCTACCTGACCAGCGATTTCAATAACACAAGCGGCGGCATGGACATTCAACTGGAATGCCTGATCGAAACCGAGCAAATGCGCAACACCGGTGACGCCCCGGCCAAATTGAGCGAATCCAGTTTTAAACACAGCTACTGGACCGTGGCCCAAATGGTGGCCCACCACACCGTGAATGGCTGCGCCATGCAACCCGGCGATCTGCTCGGCTCCGGCACCCAATCCGGCCCCGAGCACGAAGAAGCGGGCTCCCTGCTGGAACTGAGCCGCGGCGGTAAAGAAGCCATTACCCTGCCCAATGGCGAACAGCGCACCTTCCTCAACGACGGCGACAGCGTGATAATGCGCGGCTACTGTGAGCGCGATGGCGCGGTGCGTATTGGTTTTGGCGAAGTGGTTGGCACAGTCTTGCCTGCCAATTTGTAGTTGCCTTGGTCGCACGTCTGACGTCGCACCTCGCACGCTAAATCCAACGAGCCTTGTTTAAAGAACGTCATTCCCGCGAAAGCGGGAATCCATCTGGCTACTTCGTCAGATGCATGGATCCCCGCCTTCGCGGGGATGACGAAGTGCTTGGTCTTAGCGTGCAACGTCCGACATGCGACGTGCGGCCTGTTGTTAAGAATAGTTTTGTCACCGATACAGCTGTACTGTCTTAGTGGCACCCAAACAACAGGACACAAAATGAAACTCTACGGCTACTGGCGCTCCTCCGCCGCTTACCGCTGCCGCATCGCCCTCAACCTGAAAGACGTGGACTACGAGCAAGAGTCTGTACACCTGGTGAAAGATGGCGGTCAGCAATTCAGTGATGACTACACCGCCATAAATGCGGCGCAACTGGTACCGACTCTGGTGGATGGTGACCTGGTGCTAAACCAGTCCATGGCCATTCTCGATTACATCGAGCACAAATTTCCCCAGCCTTCCCTGCTTCCTACAGATGCCGCCGCGCGTGCCCAGGTGCTCGCCCTGGCCAACGACATCGCCTGCGATATTCACCCCATCTGCAACCTGCGCGTGCTGAAACAGATCACCGGCGAACTGGGTGCCAGCGACGAACACAAAGTACAGTGGATTCACCACTGGATAAACAAAGGCTTTGCGGCACTGGAAACCCAGACAAATAAATATGGCAGCAACGGCAAATTTTTATTTGGCGAACAGGTAACACTGGCGGATGTAGTGCTGATTCCGCAGATTTACAACGCCTTGCGGTTTAAGGTGGACATGGAACAACACCCCACCCTGAAATCCATTTGGCAGCACTGCAATACACTTGAAGCATTTAAAAAAGCGCTGCCGGAAAATCAGTCAGATGCGGATTAATTAGATTGCCTGGTATTTAAGTAACTGGTCGCTGTGGTAGCGACCAGCATGCAACTAAAGAAAATTAACGTTGATTTAAAGTACAGCAAGAAAAAATCAAAATCCGAAAAGATATATTTAACCAACTCCCAGCCTTTGAGCTGACGCCTGGGCACCGAGATTATATCTACTATCGGCGTCCTTGAATTTATCTGCTTCAATTTATCCAGCTGATTTTGGTCTTCAACAACTATCGGAATATCGGCAGGAGTTGTGAACACGGCTGTCGTAAATAAAGAAGCTACAATAGCAAGACAAAAGCTAACCCAAATACACCTTAAAAAAACCTTCACTGTCATTATTTTTCCAGAATCAAGCATAACCCGTCATCGCGAGCGCAGCGCGGCGATCTCCATCTACAAAGTACCAAAGCCACGAGATTGCCGCGGTCGCTACGCTCCCTCGCAATGACGGAGTGTTTGTTTCAACCACTCCCCTATATCCAAAATCTCCGGCAGGCTGACATTGTGTTCAATGGGGTAAGTTTTGTAATCCACCAAATAGCCTTTATCCCGCAATAACTGATTGGCTTTTTGCCCCAACATCTCCGGCACTACCGGGTCGCGAGTGCCATGCATTATTTGGATAGGCAAATTCTTATTGGCTTCGGAAAACTCAATACTATCGGCAGTGGCAAAATAAGTAGACAGCGCCAGTAGTCCACCCAGAGGCCTGCTATGACGTAAGGCCAATTCGTAAGCCACTGCTCCGCCCTGGGAGAAGCCCGCCAGAATAATGCGGCGGCTGTCGATGCCTTGCTCTATCTGCTGCTCCACCAGCTTTTCCACCGCATCCGCTGAGGCGCGTAGCTGTACATCATCCACTTTGCGATCGATATTCATTTCCAGAATATCGTACCAGGCGGGCATCACGTAGCCGCCGTTTATGGTGACGGGCATTTGCGGCGCGTGGGGAAAAATAAAACGCACCGTGAGATCACTGGGTAACTTTAATTCCGGCACTACCGGTTCAAAGTCGTGGCCGTTAGCTCCCAGGCCATGCAGCCAGATAACAGCGGCGGTTGGGTTGGGGGCAGTTTCAACCTGGATATATTGAAGGTCTTGCACGGGTTTTCCTTTTTGTAATTTGTCATGCTGAGCGTAGCGAAGGATCTCTTGCTTCGAATCAACAAAGAGATTCATCGCTACGCTCAGAATGACTGTCGTAAAGAGCGGCACTTGGATGGCAGGAGATTGCCACGTCGTTGCGCGACTCGCAATGACGAGTTGGCACAAAAAAGGCAGCCCGCAGGCTGCCTTTCCGTCTAACGTCTAACTTCCAACGTCAAACAATTACCAACCGGTAATTTCCTTCAGCCCTTCGCCAATATCCGCCAGACTGCGAACGGTTTTTACACCGGCATCCTGCAGAGCGGCGAATTTCTCGTCGGCGGTGCCTTTACCACCGGAGATAATGGCACCGGCGTGGCCCATGCGTTTTCCGGGAGGTGCGGTTACACCGGCGATGTAGGAAACCACTGGCTTGCTGACGTTCGCTTTGATGTACGCCGCCGCTTCTTCCTCAGCGGTGCCGCCGATTTCGCCAATCATCACGATGGCTTCGGTGGCAGGGTCTTTTTCAAACATTTCCAGAACGTCGATAAAGTTGGAGCCGGGAATCGGGTCACCGCCAATACCCACACAGGTGGACTGGCCAAAACCGAAGTCGGTGGTTTGCTTGACCGCTTCGTAGGTCAAGGTGCCGGAGCGAGACACGATACCCACTTTACCGGGCTGATGAATGTGGCCGGGCATAATGCCGATTTTGCACTCGCCGGGAGTGATGACACCGGGGCAGTTGGGGCCGATTAAACGAGCGCCCAGTTCGTCGCACTTCACTTTCGCTTCCAGCATGTCCAAGGTGGGAATGCCTTCGGTGATGCAGACGATCAGTTTGATACCGGCATTGGCCGCTTCCAGAATGGAGTCTTTACAGAACGGCGCCGGTACGTAGATTACCGAGGCGTCAGCGCCAGTGGCGTTTACCGCTTCGGCAACGGTATTGAATACCGGCAGGCCCAGGTGTTGTTGACCGCCTTTGCCCGGGGTAACGCCGCCCACCATATTTGTGCCGTATTCAATGGCCTGTTCGGAGTGGAAGGTACCCTGCGCACCGGTAAAGCCCTGGCAGATCACTTTGGTGTTTTTGTCGATCAAAATACTCATGTTACTTGTCCCCCGCCGCAGCTTTTACTGCTTGCTGTGCCGCGTCCGTCAGACTGGTGGCGGCAATAATGTTCAAACCACTTTCTGCCAGCACCTTGGCACCCAGTTCGGCGTTGTTGCCTTCCAGACGAACCACTACGGGTACTTTTACGCCCACTTCTTCCACCGCGCCAATCACGCCTTCGGCAATCAGGTCGCAGCGCACGATGCCGCCGAAGATGTTGATCAGCACCGCTTCCACACTGTCGTCGGAAAGGATGATTTTAAAGGCTTCGATCACCCGCTCTTTGGTAGCGCCGCCACCCACGTCGAGGAAGTTGGCCGGTTGTCCGCCGTGCAGTTTGACAATGTCCATGGTACCCATGGCCAGGCCAGCACCGTTCACCATGCAGCCAATGTTGCCGTCCAGAGCCACGTAGTTGAGGTCCCACTGAGCGGCGTGGGCTTCGCGAGCATCTTCCTGTGAAGGGTCGTGCATCTCTTTGATGGCTTTCTGGCGATACAGGGCGTTGGAGTCGATCACCACCTTGGCATCCAGGCAGTGCAGATTGCCTTCGTCGGTGATCACCAGCGGGTTGATCTCCAGCAGCGCCAGGTCTTTTTCCTGGAACATTTGCGCCAGCCCCAGGAATATCTGGGTAAATTGCTTCACTTGCACCCCTTCCAGGCCCAAGCGGAACGCCAGGTCGCGGCCCTGGTAAGGCTGTGCGCCTACCAGCGGGTCGATTTCTGCCTTGAGAATTTTCTCAGGGGTTTCTTCCGCCACCTTCTCAATCTCAACACCACCTTCGGTAGAAGCCATGAAAACGATGCGGCGAGTGGAGCGGTCGACCACTGCACCCAGGTACAGTTCGTTGGCAATATCGGTGCAGGTTTCCACCAGAATGCGGCTGACCGGCTGGCCATTGGCATCGGTCTGGTAGGTCACCAGGTTTTTACCCAGCCACTGCTTGGCGAAAGCCTCTACGTCGTCGTAGCTGGACACCAGTTTTACGCCACCGGCTTTGCCGCGACCACCGGCGTGAACCTGGGCTTTAACAACCCAGGTGTCGCCACCAATTTCTTTGGCTGCCGCTACCGCTTCGGAGGCGGTTTCGCAGGCAATGCCAGCGGAAACCGGCAAACCGTATTCGGCGAACAGCTGCTTCCCTTGATATTCGTGTAGGTTCATAACTTCTAATCTCTGGATGGATATTTGTGGTCGCACGCTTCACGTCGCACGTCGCACGCTAAAAGTCACTCGAGCTCTGTCATTCTGAGCGCAGCGAAGAATCTCATAGTTTGCTTGAACTGCGAGACCCTTCGCTGCGCTCAGGATGACAATGTTGCGATGGCTTTAGCGTGCGACGTCAGACGTGCGACGTGCGACCGCGATATTCAGCGTGCACAATCGAATCACACACCGCACTACAATCTTTACTTCCTTTTCTTGCGATTGGGCATGTGAATGGCATGGCCATGCACAGCCAGGGCTGCCTCTTTCACCGCTTCGGAGAAAGTGGGGTGACCGAATACGGTCATGCCGATGTCTTCGGCACTGGAGCCGAATTCCATGGCAATTGCCACCTGTTGCACCAGATCAGAAGCGCTGGGGCCAACGATATGGCAGCCGAGAATACGGTCGGTGTCCGCGTGGGCCACCATTTTCACCATGCCCTCGGCGGCGTCCGCAGCCACCGCGCGGCCAATGGCCACAAACGGGAAGGTGCCCACATTGTAAGGCTCACCGGACTGTTTCACTTCTTCTTCGGTAAGACCGACAGAGGCAATTTCCGGATGGGTGTATATCACATTGGGGATGATGTCATAGTTCATGGCGGTCTTCTGACCGGCGATGCGCTCCGCCACCATAACGCCTTCTTCCGAGCCTTTGTGAGCCAGCATCGGGCCGCGCACCACATCGCCCACCGCCCACACGCCCGGGGCGTTGGTGGCGCAGTAGTCGTCGACAAAAATAAAGCCGCGCTCATCCAGGTTGACGCCGCTGTCCGGGGCCAACAGACCCTCGGTGTAGGGGCGTCGACCCACGCACACAATCAGTTTGTCGAAGGTTTCCTGTTGAGTGCCATCGCCGTTTTCGTAGCTTACGGTTACCTGGCCGTCTTTCACCTCACTACCGGTTACCCGGGCGCCCATGCGAATATCCAGGCCCTGCTTTTTGAAGATTTTCAGGGATTCCTTGGCGATTTGCTTGTCCATCATGGCCAGGAAGTCCGGCAGCGCTTCCAGCACCACCACTTCGGAACCCAACCGGCTCCAGACGCTGCCCAATTCAAGGCCGATAACACCGGCACCGATAATGCCCAGGCGCGTTGGTACTTCCTGCAGTTCCAGGGCGCCGGTGGAGTCAATGATGACCTCATTGTCCACCGAAGCAACGGGGATATTGATGGGCTGAGAGCCGGTGGCAATGATCACATTGTCTGCGTCCAGAACCTGCACACCGCCATCCGGGGCAGTGACCTCAACCTTGTGGCCCGCCAGCAGGCGGCCCGAGCCAAATACAGAAGTCACGCCGTTGGCTTTAAACAGCTGGGTGATACCACCGGCCATTTGAGCAACAATTTTCTCTTTGCGGGCAATCATGGCCGGCACGTCCACGCTCACTTCACCGGTGCCAATGCCGTGGTTTTTGTAGCTGTGGGCTACATCGTGGTATTTGTGAGAGCTGTCCAGCAACGCCTTGGAAGGAATACAACCCACGTTCAAACAGGTGCCGCCGTTTACCTGCTTGCCATCTTTCTGCCACTTTTCCACACAGGCAGTCTTGAGCCCCAACTGTGCAGCGCGAATGGCAGCCACATACCCCGCCGGGCCGGAGCCAATCACAATCACATCGTATTTTTCAGACATTTTTCCTTCCTAATCAAATAGCTACATATGTAACTTAAAGTAAAATACTGCCTTTCATCATTCCCGCGAAGGCGGGAATCCATGGCTTTGCAGCTCTTTTCAAGATGGACCCCTGCGTTCTACGGCTTGCGCCTGCTCAAATCAAAGATTTGTCGCGGGGATGACGGGCCGGTTAAATCTCCAGCAGAATCTTGGCCGGATTCTCAATCATCTCTTTAATCGCCACCAGGAACTGCACCGCTTCTTTGCCGTCGATCAGGCGGTGATCATAAGACAGGGCCAGATACATCATGGGGCGAATCACCACTTCGCCATTCTCTGCCACCGGGCGCTGCTGAATGCTGTGCATTCCCAGGATCGCCGTCTGCGGGGAGTTGAGAATGGGGGTGGATAGCAGCGAACCAAACACGCCGCCATTGGTAATTGTGAATGTACCACCAGTCATTTCTTCAATGGTGAGCTTGCCGTCCCGGGCCTTGCCGCCCAGTTCAGCGATTTTGGCTTCGATATTGGCAATGCTCATCATGTTGGCATCGCGCAGAACCGGCACCACCAGACCGCGTTCGGTGGATACCGCCACACCCACATCCTGATAGCCGTGATAGACAATATCATTGCCGTCGATGGAAGCGTTCACGGAGGGGAAGCGTTTCAGGGCTTCCACCGCGGCGCGTACAAAAAAGCCCATAAAGCCCAGACGGGTGCCGTCGTGGATTTTGGTGAACTGGTCTTTGAACTGGCTGCGCAAGTCCATTACCCGGTGCATGTCCACTTCGTTAAAGGTGGTGAGCATGGCGGTGTTCTGGGTCACATCCAGCAGGCGCTCGGCAATACGGGCGCGCATGCGGTTCATGGGCACACGTTTTTCAATGCGCTCACCGGGCATCACTTCAGGTTCGGCAGCAGCAGCGGGAGCAGCGGCGGCGGCGGGAGCCACCGGCGCAGCTGGTACCTGGTAGGCCACCACGTCTTCCTTGGTAACCAGGCCATTTTTGCCGGTGCCAGCAATCTGCTGCGGGTCGATGCCCCGCTCTTCAGCCAGCTTGCGCGCCGCCGGGCTCACGGTTTTTTCACCAGCGGCAGCCGGTGCCTCAGCCTGGGGAGCCTGTTCAGCTGAAGCGGCTGTCGGCGCGGCGGCGGCACCGGCTTCAATGCGGGCGATAACCTCGTTGCTGAGAACAGTGTCGCCCTCGCCCTTGAGGACTTCCTGAAGCACTCCATCCTGGGGGGCCACCACTTCCAGCACCACTTTGTCGGTTTCGATATCCACCAACAGGTCATCGCGGCTGACCGCCTCGCCCGGCTGTTTGTGCCAGGTGGCAATGGAGCCCTCCTGGACCGATTCGGGGAATGTCGGGGCCTTGATTTCGACTGACATTGACTTGTTCCTTACGGGTTTTAGTTGTTAATTTGCATTCTTACCCAACGGTAAGAGCTGCGTGTACAAAGCGTTGCTGTTCTTCCAGGTGGGTGGACATATAGCCCGCCGCCGGTGCCGCCGAAGCGTCACGGCCCACATAGTCAAGATAAATATCCGGGTAGAACTTGTTCAAAATGCGGCGCATGTGGTGTTGACTGCTGTACCAGGCACCCTGGTTCACCGGCTCCTCCTGACACCAGACAACCGAGGTCAGGTTCTTGAACTGGCTGATTACCGCAGACAATTCCTCGTCCGGGAAAGGATACAGCTGTTCCAGGCGCACCAGGGCCACGTCTTCAGTGCCTTGCTCCATGCGCTCCTCAAGCAGATGGTAGTACACCTTGCCGCTGCACATCACCAGGCGTTTCACCTTTGCCGGGTCTACCTGATTGTCGCCAATCACCGAGTGGAAGCAGCCATTGGCCAAGTCTTCCAGAGATGAGGTGGCCAACTTGTGACGCAGAATCCATTTCGGGCTCATCACCACCAATGGACGGCGCATGGGCCGAATGGCCTGGCGGCGCAGCATGTGGAATACCTGAGCCGGCGTAGTGGGTATGCACACCTGAATATTGTGTTCCGCACAGAGTTGCAGATAGCGCTCCAAACGGGCGGAGGAGTGCTCCGGCCCCTGCCCTTCGTAGCCGTGAGGCAACAGCATGGTGAGCCCGCACAGGCGCCCCCACTTGTGCTCACCACTGGTAATAAACTGGTCGATCACCACCTGGGCGCCGTTGGCAAAGTCACCGAACTGGGCCTCCCAGATGGTCAGGCCATTGGGGTGTGTAGTGGCGTAGCCGTATTCAAAGGCGAGCACCGCTTCTTCCGATAAAAAGGAGTCGTAAATATCAAACCGGGGTTGGTCGTCAGCCAGGTGTTTCAGGGGAATGTACGATTCACCATCCTTCTGGTTGTGCACCACCGCATGACGGTGAGAGAAGGTGCCGCGACCAATGTCCTGGCCGGTCATGCGCACCTGGTAGCCCTGCTCCAACAGGGTCGCGTAAGCCAACAGTTCCGCCATACCCCAGTTGAGCGGCAGCGCACCGCCCGCCATTTTTCGGCGGTCGTCGTAAATCTTGTTCACCTGGCGCTGCACCACAATGCCGTCGGGCACACTGCTGATACGCTTGGCCACATCCTGCAGTTTATGCAGGTCGTAACTGGTATCGCCGGCAACCTGCCAGTCGTGGCCCAGGTAAGGACTCCAGTCGAAATGCATCACTTCTCTGGGTTCAACCACCAGGTTGTGAGTCACGTCTTCGCCGTTATCCAGCGCCGAGCGGTAATCGTTGAGAAGCTGTGCTCCCTGGGCCTCTGAGATAACCCCTTCCGTTACCAGTTGCTCTGCGTACAGGGCACGCGTGGTTTTGTGGCTGCGGATTTTTTTGTACATCAACGGCTGGGTAGCCGAGGGCTCATCGGTTTCGTTGTGACCACGGCGGCGGTAGCACACCAGGTCGAGCACAATGTCTTTCTTGAATTCGTAGCGGTAATCCATGGCCAGCAAAGTGGCAAACATCACCGCATCCGGGTCATCGCCATTCACATGAATAATGGGCGCCTGCACCATCTTGGCGATTTCTGTGGAGTATTCGGTGGAGCGGGCATCTTCTTTGCGACTGGTGGTAAAACCCACCTGATTGTTGAGCACGATGTGGATGGAACCCCCGGTCTTGTAGGCCCGGGTCTGTGACATCTGGAAGGTTTCCATCACCACACCCTGACCGGCAAAAGCGGCATCGCCGTGGATCAAAATGGGCACCACCTGGCGACCTTGCGGGTCGTTGCGGCGATCCATACGGGCGCGGCAGGAACCTTCCACTACCGGCGAGGCAATTTCCAGGTGCGAGGGGTTAAAGGCCAGCGCCAGATGCACTTCGCCACCGGGGGTCAGCACATTGGACGAGAAGCCCTGGTGGTATTTCACATCGCCGGAGGTGTTGACCAGCTTTTTGCCTTCAAACTCCTCGAACAGCTCTGCCGGATTTTTACCCAGCACATTCACCAGCACATTGAGGCGACCGCGGTGGGCCATGCCCAGCACGATTTCCTTGGCACCGTACTCACCGGCGCGACGAATCAGGCCGTCGAGCATGGGAATCAGGCTCTCACCCCCCTCCAGGCCAAAGCGTTTGGTACCGGGGTATTTGGAGTCCAGGTGTTTTTCCAGACCTTCAGCGGCGGTGAGCCGCTGCAAAACATCGATGCGCGCGCTGCTGTCGTAGTTGGGGCGCGAATGTACGCTTTCCACCCGCTGCTGCAGCCAGCGCTTTTCCGACAGGTCGGTGATGTAACCCACTTCCGGGCCAACGCTGCCGCAATAAGTTTCTTCCAGGGACTGAACAATTTCCCGCAGAGTGGCTTCGTCTTTGCCAATAAACAGGGAGCCGGTTTGGAAAGTGGTGTCCAGGTCGGCGTTGTTGAGGCCGTGGAATTGCAAATCCAGATCCGGTGAACCGGGGCGCCGGGCGAGACCCAGAGGGTCCAGCTTTGCCTTGAGATGACCGCGCGAGCGGTAGGCGCTGATCAATTGCAGAACTTTGACCTGCTTGCGCTCGTATTCGATATTGACCCCGCCGGAACCGGGGGCCGGCGTCATGCGCGCCTTGCGCCGCCCCAACAATTCAAAATGCTGTTGAACGGTGGCGTGGGAAGTATCCGGGCCTGCACCATTGACGCGGGGCAAAGAATCAAAAAAGGCGCGCCACTCGCCGGGCACGGCATTGGGGTCGTGCAGGTAATTTTCGTAGAGCGCTTCCACGTAGTCGGCATTGCCACCGGAAAAATGGCTGCTGCGGATAAACTGATCCATGATGCTTTCTGGCATCGTTAGATTTCCCTCAAAACTCTTTAAAAAGTCAGGCGGATTACGCTTTGCTAATCCGCCCTACGTGCGACTTGCCATAATTTTGCAGGGTGGATTAGCGAAGCCTAACCCACCACCCGGAATCAGCCCTTGTTGGACAGCAGCATATGGCGGATATGGCCAATGGCTTTGGTGGGGTTGAGTCCCTTGGGGCACACCGCCACGCAATTCTGGATGGTATGACAGCGGAATACGCTGAAAGGGTCACTTAAATTTTCCAGCCGCTGTGCGGTGGCGGTATCGCGGCTGTCCGCCAGGAAACGGTAAGACTGCAACAGCCCCGCAGGGCCGATAAACTTGTCCGGGTTCCACCAGAACGACGGGCAGGAGGTGGAGCAGCAGGCGCACAAAATACATTCGTACAGGCCGTCCAGTTTCTCGCGATCTTGCGGGGACTGTTTGCGCTCAACACCCTCCACCGGGGTATCGTTCTGCAGGTAGGGTTCCACCTTTTTGTACTGGGCGTAGAACTGGCTCATGTCCACAACCAGGTCGCGAATCACGGGCAGGCCGGGCAGCGGGCGCAGTACCAGCTTGCCTTTGGGGGCCACTTCCGACAGCGGCTTGATGCAGGCCAGGCCGTTTTTGCCGTTCATGTTCATGCCGTCAGAGCCACATACCCCTTCCCGGCAGGAACGGCGATAGGCCAGGCTGCTGTCCTGGGCCTTGAGCAATTCCAATACGTCCAACACCATCAGGTCGCGACCCTTGGTATCCACCTCATAGCTTTTCATATAAGGGGCGCTGTCGGTTTCGGGGTTGTAGCGGTAGATTTCAACTTTCAACATTGTGCTCATCCCCTCTTAGTAAGTACGTGCTTTGGGTTTGAAGGTATCGACGGTGTTGGGCGTAAAGTTCACCTCCCTCTTGGCCACCCGCTTGTCTTGCGGGAAGTACAGGGAGTGGCACAGCCAGCTGTCGTCGTCGCGTTCCTGGAAGTCTTCGCGGGCGTGAGCGCCGCGAGATTCCTTGCGTTCTTCCGCCGCCACTGCCGTTGCTTCCGCCACTTCCAGCAGGTTTTGCAATTCCAGGGCTTCGATACGGGCGGTGTTGAAAGCGGCGCTTTTGTCGTCCAGGCGCACATTCTCAATACGGGTGCGCAGCGCTGCCAGCTTTTCGATGCCCTCTTTCATAAAGTCGCCACGGCGGAACACGCCAAAGTGATTCTGCATGATGCTCTGCAGCTCGGCCCGCAGCTCGGCGGCGCCTTCGCCATCGTTGCTGCTGTTGACGCGGTTGAGGCGCGCCATGGCTGCGTCGATGTCGGCAGCGCTGGCATCGTCCAGCTCAATGCCTTCGCGCAGCTGTTTCTCGATAAACAGGCCGGAGGCGCGGCCAAACACCACCAGGTCCAGCAATGAGTTACCACCCAGGCGGTTGGCACCGTGCACCGATACACAGGCGGCCTCGCCACAGGCGTAGAAGCCGGGAATAACCACGTCGTTGCCGTTTTCATCCTGGGTCAGCGCCTGGCCATTTACGTTGGTGGGAATGCCACCCATCATGTAGTGACAGGTAGGCACCACCGGAATCGGGTCTTTCGCCGGGTCGGTGTGAGCGAAGGTTTTGGAAAGCTCCATAATGCCGGGCAGACGGCTGTTGAGCACTTCTTCACCCAGGTGATCCAGTTTCAGGTAAACGTGATCGCCGTTCTCGCCACAGCCGCGGCCATCGAGAATTTCCAGAACCATGGAACGGGCCACCACATCGCGCCCGGCCAGGTCTTTGGCGTTGGGGGCGTAACGCTCCATAAAGCGCTCGCCGTCCTTGTTAATCAGGTAGCCGCCTTCGCCGCGACAGCCCTCGGTCACCAACACGCCGGCACCGGCAATACCGGTGGGGTGGAACTGCCACATTTCCATATCCTGCATCGGGAAGCCGGCGCGCAGGGCCATGCCAATACCGTCACCGGTATTGATGTGGGCATTGGTGGTGGAGGCGTAGATGCGGCCAGCGCCGCCAGTGGCAAATACTGTGGCTTTGGATTTTACGTACACCACTTCGCCGTCTTCGATATTGATGGCGATAACACCCACCACCGCACCGGAGCCATTCTTCACCAGATCAACCGCAAACCATTCATTCAGGAAGGTGGTGTTGTTTTTCAGGTTGCTCTGATACAGGGTGTGCAACAGGGCGTGACCGGTGCGGTCAGCGGCGGCACAGGTGCGTGCCGCCTGGCCACCTTCGCCAAACTCTTTGGACTGGCCACCAAAAGGGCGCTGGTAGATGCGGCCTTCTTCGGTGCGGGAGAACGGCAAGCCCATGTGTTCCAGTTCAAACACGGTTTCCGGGCCAACCTGACACATGTATTCAATGGCGTCCTGGTCGCCGATATAGTCCGAACCTTTTACGGTGTCGTACATGTGCCAACGCCAGTCGTCGTTGGGGTCGGCGCTGGCAATGGCGCAGGTAATGCCACCCTGGGCAGATACCGTGTGCGAACGGGTGGGGAATACTTTGGTGATCACGGCAGTGTTAAAGCCGGATTGTGCCATCTGCAGCGCCGCGCGCATGCCGGCACCACCACCGCCCACAACAATACCGTCAAATTCAATAGTTCTTATATCAGCCATGGGTTTTGTATCCCCTCGGATTACGCTGTTGTCAATGTATCGGGATCTGGATGGACGCCTTCTCAGACTCCAACAGTGGCGGATATGGGATGCCGGCAGACCCTTACAAATGGCTCTTTATGTGTTTTGCCATGGGGTTTTCCAGACTTTCCGCAAAAGCCCCCACCCCTTTAAAGCCGGCTGATTATAGGATCGTTACAAGGCCATTACAAATACATAACCACTGTATTTCCCCGGGCTGCAGGCTTTTGTTTCGCCACCCGTGGAAAACACCGTCACAATCGTGTAAATCAGTTACAAAACAGCAATATGAGTTGACATAAAACCCGCCAAACGATAGCTTTCTCCACGGTTATTTATCCAGTTTTTAAGGGTTTCCCCTGTTTCTGGCCTGTTATTTTCTTACACACCTATCCCGATAGTGGTACAGGTGCCCAATTGGAGTTTGTATGTCTGACAAAAAAGCATTTCTTACACTTGAAGGTAGCGACACCCCCATTGAGTTACCTGTATACAGTGGTACCGTCGGCCAGGACGTCGTCAACATCGCTCCATTAGCATCCAACAACCTTTTTACCTTTGACCCGGGCTTTACCGCCACTGCCTCCTGCGAATCAAAAATCACCTATATCGATGGCGCCAACGGGGTTCTATTGCACCGGGGTTACCCGATTGGGCAGTTGGCGGAAAAATCCGAATTTCTGGAAACCTGCTTCCTGCTGCTGAACGGCGAACTACCCAACGCCGAGGAAAAGAAAGACTTTTACAACACCATCACCTATCACACCATGGTGAGCCGCTCTATTGAAGTGTTCCTCAACGGCTTCCGCTACGACGCCCACCCCATGGCCATCATGTGCGGCTCTGTGGGCGCCATGTCCAGCTTCTATCACGACTCACTGGACATCGCCAACCCGGAACACCGGATGATTTCCGCCCACCGCCTGATCGCCAAAATGCCCACCCTGGCAGCCATGTGCTACAAGCACTTCATCGGCCAGCCCTACATCTACCCGGATAACTCCCTGAGTTACTCCGAAAACTTCCTCCATATGATGTTCAACACCCCCTGTGAACACAAGGAAATCAACCCCATTCTGGCCCGTGCCATGGACCGCATTTTTATCCTGCACGCGGACCACGAGCAAAACGCCTCCACCTCAACCGTGCGTTTGGCTGGTTCTTCCGGCGCCAATCCGTTTGCCTGTATCGCCTCCGGTATTGCCGCACTGTGGGGCCCCGCTCACGGCGGCGCCAACGAAGCCGTACTGAACATGCTGGAAGAAATTGGCGACGAGAGCCGTATTGACGAATTTGTCGCCCGCGCCAAAGACAAGAACGACCCCTTCCGCCTGATGGGTTTTGGTCACCGGGTGTACAAGAACTTCGACCCCCGCGCCACCATTATGAAGCAGACCTGCGACGAGGTACTGGAAGCCCTGGGCGTGGAAGACCCCCTGCTGAAAATTGCCAAGCGCCTGGAACAAATTGCCCTGGAAGACGAATACTTTGTGGAGAAAAAACTCTACCCCAACGTGGACTTCTACTCCGGCATTATCCTCAAAGCCATGGGCATTCCGGTGGAAATGTTTACCGTTATCTTCGCCACTGGCCGCACCGTGGGGTGGATCGCCCACTGGAACGAAATGCTCAGCAACGCCTACAAAATTGGCCGTCCGCGGCAACTGTATACCGGCCATGCGCAGAGGGACTATCCGGGATAATAGCTTCGTCAGTTAGTCATAAAGAAACCGTCCAGTTTGGGCGGTTTTTTTGTAGTGGTCGCACGTCTGACGTCGCACGTCGCACGCTAAAACCAATTCCCCCATTGCTGTCATCCTGAGCGTAGCGAAGGATCTCGTACTTCGCTTGAACTGCGAGATCCTTCGCTACGCTCAGGATGACAGTATTGCAGTGGTTTTAGCGTGCGACGTCAGCTTTCTTTGGAACGTAAGGCGTCGTGCGGCCAACGTCTTTACCGATAACCCGCAAACCCATACACTTACCCCCATAAGCACAACAACCACTCCCAGCCGTATGGTGCCGATACTCGCCCGCTTTGTTACTCCCCTGCTCTGCCTCATGGCGGCACTGATTGCCCTGCCCCATGCGGCCAATATCCCCGGCGAGCAACTCGCTGCACTGCCCTACGTAATTTGCGGTCTGGCGGCACTGATCGCCCTGATTGCCCACCAGGGGCGGGAACTGGCCACCGCGCTGCTGGCCATGCTCTGTTACTGGTTAATTCGCAGTTATCTACAAGCGGCGCTATCCAGCCAACCCGCGGGGCAAATATTCTCCCTGCTGGCTCTGTGGCTGCCCATCACCATCGGCGCTCTGCTGCTGTTGCCAGACACCAGCTGGCGCCATCCCAGTGGCCTTATCGCGGTGCTGGCAGCACCGCTGACCACGCTGCTGATGAGCGGCCTGTTTGCCATCAACCCACTGTGGTTCAGCGACCAGGCCAGCGCTTTGCTGGCTACCAGTTTTCACGGTTTAAAACTCCCCACACTGAGCGCATTCCTGTTTATCGCCGTATCATTGCTGGCAACTTTCCGATTGCTGTGGCGCAACAACTACGCTGACAGCAGCCTGCTGGGTTGCGCCCTGCTGACCGGCATTACCCTGGGCTGGCTGCAACTGGCCAACATCTCTGCTCTGCTGTTTGCCACCGCTGGCCTGGTGTTATTGATCAACCAGGTGTTGAGTTTCCTGCACATCGGCTACCGGGATGAACTCACCCAAATCGCCAACCGCCGCGCCCTGCACAAAGCCGCCAAAGAACTGCGCAGCAACTACAGTCTGGCCATGGTGGACATCGATCACTTTAAAAAAATCAACGACAAACACGGTCACGATCTGGGGGACCAGGTACTCAAAGTGGTGGCTGGCAAACTGCGTCAGGTAGGCAGTGGCGGCAAAGTATTCCGCTATGGCGGTGAAGAATTTTGCCTGCTGTTCAATGGCAAAAACGCCGAGCAAACCGAAGACGAACTGGAAAAACTGCGCCAGACCATCGCCGAATACGACATGGTCATGCGCGACAAACACAACCGCCCCCGGCGACAAAAAAACGGCATCAAAAAACGCGGCGCCACCCGCCGCAAAAGCAATATTCGGGTAACAGTGAGCATGGGGCTGGCAGACAGCTCAGTGGCCGATGGCGCTTTTGAGCGGGTAATGAAAGCGGCGGATAATGCACTTTATGGGGCCAAGAGAAGTGGGCGAAATCGGTTGAAGGTGGCGGCGTAACCTGCCTTGCAGGTTACGCTGCCATCCTGAGCAAAGCGAAGGATTTTGTTGAAGAAACCAGGATCTTTCGCTGCGCTCAAGATGACAGTTCTTATCCTCCGTTCCATGCGGGCTAGTCCTGAGTCAATTCTGAGCGTTCAACAACCCGCTTTAAATTCTCCAAACCCGCTTGATAGTCGGGCCCTACAAGACCATCCATCATCAAACCAAAATAGCGGGCCAAAATATTCCAGCCATGGTCGGCGTCGAACGCCCAGATTATTTGGGTGGCATCACCATCGTCACTTAGTTTGAAATAAGCGACTGCGGTGCCTTGCGAGCCAAAATCCAAAAAGGTTTCCAGATATTCACTGGGACGAGAAACGGTGATTTCCTGAGAGCCCGAGCCAACTTGATCACTGTCGCTTTGCCAGGACATTTTGGCGCCAACGCCACTGGCCGGGCCGCTGAATTCATATCGGGTATCGGGATCTTTTGCCACCCACGGGGACCACAAGTTGAATTTTTGATAATCGTTGAGGTAGGCAAAAACTTCAGATTTGGGCGCATTGATTATTGTTGAACGTTCTACGTGGGTACTGCCCGGCAATATAAAACCCACAACCACCAGTAACAGCACAAGTAATAACAAACCTTTGAGTATCTTCATGGTTCTTTCTCCTTGTGATAAATAATGGAAACCACAGGTAGGGTGGATTAGCGAAGCGTAATCCACCAATGGCTCATGGGATGGCGGATTACGCTGCGCTAATCCGCCCTACGGCAATGATCGGGTGGTTTAAATAGCGCTAAAGCCCAACTCCAGGTCTGCTTTTATATCTTCAATATCTTCAAGCCCCACCGCCACGCGAATCAAGCTGTCGCGAATACCCGCCTGTTCCCGCTGTTCATCCGTAAGGCTGCCGTGGGTAGTAGTGGCAGGATGAACAATGGTGGTTTTGGCATCCCCCAGATTGGCAGTAAGCGACAGTAGCTGGGTGCTGTCGATCACTTTCCAGGCTTGCTCGCGACCACCGTGAATCTCAAAGGCCACCACGCCGCCAAAAGCCTTTTGTTGCGCTTTGGCCAGTTCGTGGCCGGGATGATCCGGCAGGCCAGCGTAGTACACTTTGGCCACTTTCGGGTGTTCGTTCAACCACAGAGCCAGCGCCATGGCGTTGGCGGAGTGCGCCTCTACCCGCAGACGCAGGGTTTCCAAACCTTTGAGGAATATCCAGGCATTAAATGGGCTCATATAAGGGCCGGCGGCGCGAATAAACATGCGCACTGCGTTGATATGCTCCTTGCTGCCTACCACCGCACCACCCAGAGCGCGCCCCTGGCCATCGATGTATTTGGTGGCGGAGTGAATAACAATATCCGCTCCCAGCTCGATGGGCTTTTGCAGCGCGGGCGTGCAGAAACAGTTGTCTACCAGCAGCAATGCTTTGTGTTCGTGAGCCAGATTCGCCAATTCGCGAATATCACCAACCACCGCACGGGGGTTGGAAGGGCTTTCGATAAACAGACCCTTGGTGTTGGGTTGTATGGCTGCTCGCCAGCCATCCAGATCGTCCAGCGCCACATAGGATACTTCCAGGCCAAAACGACTCAGGTGTTTGCTGAACAGGGCGATGGTGGCACCGAACACATCTTTGGAACAGATGATGTGGTCGCCAGCGTTAAATAACGCCATGCAGGTACAGAGAATCGCCGCCATTCCCGAAGCGGTACCAATACCTGCCTCCGCTCCTTCCATAGCGGCAATGCGCTCTTCAAAAGTCCTGACAGTGGGGTTGGTGTAGCGGCTGTACACGTTGCCGTCGCGCTCATTGGCAAAGGTCAGTGCCGCTTGCTCGGCGTTGTCGAATACATAGCTTGAGGTGAGGAACAGCGCTTCAGAATGTTCCTGTTCGTGGCTGCGGGAAGTGCCACCGCGAATGGCGATGGTGTCGAGGCTTAGTTTGTTGTTGTCGTTCTTGTTCACGTTTTGTACCCGAAAAATATTTACATCGTCATCGCGAGGAGCCGCAGGCGACGCGGCGATCTCCAACAAGGCACTCCGAAACATAAAGATTGCCACGGCCTACGGCCTCGCAATGACGGGAGTTGTAAGCTACCGTGCCGCCGAAGCGTTGTGAATGCCAATCAAATCTGAGGATTCCGACCCACCGTCTTTGCCACCCTTGGCGTTGTCGTTGCGGGCGGCATTCAGGGCATCCAGGTACGCCTGATCCACATCGCCGGTCACGTACTCGCCATTAAACACCGAGCAGTCAAAATAATTGATGTCGCTGTTGCCTTCTTTGGCGGAGTCAATCAGGTCCGCCAGGTCTTGATAAATCAGCTTGTCGGCGCCGATGCATTCGGCAATTTCCTCAACAGTGCGACCGTGGGCGATCAGCTCCTCCGCCGAGGGCATGTCGATGCCATACACATTAGGGAATTGCACTTCCGGGGCGGCGGAGGCCATATACACCTTATTGGCACCGGCGTCTCTGGCCATCTGGATAATCTCACCACTGGTGGTACCGCGCACGATGGAATCGTCTACCAGCAATACATTCTTGCCCTGAAATTCCAGCTTGTTGGGGTTGAGTTTCTGGCGCACGGATTTTTTGCGCTGCTTTTGCCCCGGCATGATAAAGGTGCGGCCGATATAGCGGTTTTTCATAAAACCTTCGCGCAGCTTCAGGCCAAGGCGCTCGGCAATACTCTGGGCGGCCACCCGACTGGTATCGGGAATGGGTATCACTACGTCGATGTCGTGGTCGGGCATTTCCCGCAGGATTTTTTCCGCCAGTTTTTCTCCCTGGCGCAGACGGCATTTGTATACCGATACATCGTCGATCATGGAATCCGGACGAGCAAAGTAAACGTGCTCGAAAATACAGGGCACCAGCTTGGGGTTGTCTGCACACTGACGGCTGTGAAGGGTGCCGTCCATATCCACAAACAGCGCTTCGCCGGGGTAGACACTGCGCACCAGCTCGTAACCCATGGTGTCCAGGGCAACGCTCTCTGAGGCAATCATGTATTCGCGGCCACCTTTGCATTCGCGCACACCATACACCAGGGGGCGAATACCCAACGGGTCGCGGAAGGCAAACAGGCCGTAATTGGCAATCAACCCCACCACCGCATAGGCCCCGGTGCAGCGACCGTGAAGGCGCTCAATGGCGGCAAAAATATCATCGGCAGCGGGTTTCAATTTGCCCTGGGATTGCAATTCATTGGCAAACACATTGAGCAGCAGCTCGGAATCCGAATCGGTGTTTACATGGCGCATGTCGGATTTGAAAATATGTTCGTGCAATTGCTCAGCATTGGTCAGGTTGCCATTGTGAGCCATGCAAATGCCGTAGGGGGAATTCACGTAGAACGGCTGCGCCAGTGCCGGGCTGGAGCTGCCCGCTGTGGGGTAACGCACATGGCCGATACCCACATTACCCACCAGATGTTTCATATGGCGGGTGTGGAAAACATCTTTCACCAGGCCGTTGTCTTTGCGCTGATGGAACAGGCCGTTTTCACAGGTGGTGATTCCCGCCGCATCCTGCCCCCGGTGCTGCAACATGGTAAGGGCGTCGTACAGTTCCACATTGACGTTACCATTACCAAAAATGCCGACTATGCCACACATATATCAAGGTACCTGAGATTCGCGGTCTGGCTGCTGCAAACCGGTTTGTAAAAAAGTATTTGGGGCTTCCTGCTCTCTGTTGAGCAGGTCTTTCCCCGATTCATACAGAGCGCCACCCATATCACCGGCCCACTGTTCAAACTTGAGAAATTGAGGAATCAACCGCGACTGCTGCCACCAGGGGTCTTCATCCACTGGCAGGGCTTTGGGTACCAGCACCAGAATAATCAACACCAACACCAGACCACGGGCAATGCCGAACAGAGAGCCGATCAGCCGGTCGGTGCCGCTCAAGCCGGTGGCTTTTACCAGCTGACCAATCAGGTAGGTCACCAACATGCCCACCAACAAAGTCGCCAGCAACAGCACCACCCAGGCAACGATCAGTTGCAGGGACGGAGTTTCGATCAGATTGGTAAACTGGCTGGCGAGTGACTGGTAAAAATTGGCGGCAACCACAACTGCAGCTACCCAGACGGCCAGGGAAAGCGCTTCGCGAACAAAGCCCCGCACCAGGCTAATCAGTGCGGAGAGCGCGACAATAGCGATAATCGCCCAGTCAGCCCAATTCATTGCTTGTTCCCACTCGCTACAGGTGGCGCGATTCTAACATTGCCCTATGGCTCAAAAGAAAGGATTTTTGATGTAACTTTGTACTTGCTGTCGATTTTCCCCTGCTGTGTGAGCAGGGTTTTCTTGTCCGCATCCGGGCCGACGTACACAAAGAACAAACCGCGAGCGGGGTTCTCACGCTGATAGGCCTTGTAACCATCCGCCAGCAGTGATTGTTCCAGGGTTTGCGCCCTGCCCTGCTCACTGAAGGCACCCACCTGAATCACCCAGGCGGCAAGTATGCCCTGGTCGTTCAATCCCGGCGTAGGCGGCACTTCCTCCACAACTTTTGGCTCTTCAGCTCCAGGCGATGGCTGCTCTGTTGCTGGCTCGCTGTCATCCGGCTGGAAGATACGCTCTGCGGGTTTGGGGTATTGAATATTTGCCGGGCGAACAGGCTCATCAAAAGACCGGGTGGAAATATCCGGCTGTGGCGGGATTTGCGAGTTGCGGTCGATGTAACGCTCGCCGCTGAAATCAAACAGCATGGGCAGGAAGATAATCGCCAACGCCGCCAATACAAAAGCGCCCACCACCCGTTGTTTCAGACCGTCATTCACTGTTCGCTCCCCTGAGCCACTGCAGTGCAGCTGCCACGGTAAAGAAAGACCCAAACACCACCACCGTACCACCGACTCCGGCCTTTTCCAGAGCCTGTTCAATGGCACCGCCAACACTGTCGACCGCGGTGGCCGAATGGCCGCTATTGTACAACAGTTGGCACAAATCGGAGGGCTGCGCGGCGCGAGGGTTATCCGCCAGGGTTGGCAGAAACCACTGCTCCATCAAGCCGTCAAATGGGGCAATCACTGCGGGCAAATCCTTATCCGCCATCATTGCCAATACCGCCTGACAACTACCGTCTTTGGGCAAGCGCTGCGCCAGCAATTGAGCCGCTGCGGGATTGTGAGCCACGTCCAGTATTAACTGGCGATCCCCCAAAGCAATGCGCTGAAAGCGGCCCGGCGGGTTGCTCTGTGGCAATTGCTCTGCCAGTTGATTGGTCGTCAACTCCACACCCAGCAACTGCGCCGCCTTTACCGCACAGGCGGCACTGGGGTATGGCAGGTGCCCGGGAACCAGCTCCGGGGGCAGGGTAAAGTCTTTGCCCAGATAAAGGTCCTGACAGCCGTATCGCTGCGCTTCGGCAATAAAGTTAGCGGGCAGATTTGTCTCGCCGCACAACAGCGGCCTGCCCCGCCGGGCAATACCGAGTTTTTCAGCGGCGACGGATTCGCGGCTATCTCCCAGGTATTCCCGGTGGTCCAGGTCGATACTGGTAACCACGGAAATATCCGCATCAATAATATTCACCGCATCCAGGCGCCCCCCCAGCCCCACTTCCAGAATGGCCACATCCAGTTCGCACTGTGCCATCACCACAAAAGCCGCCAGGGTGGTAAATTCAAAATAGGTCAGTGATACATCCGCTCGCGCCTGCTCCACCGTTGCAAAGGCATCAAGTAATTGGGCATCGCTCACCGGCTCGCCGTTAATGGCAATGCGTTCGTTAAAGCGCAACAGATGGGGGGAGGTGTAGGTAGCGACTTTCAAGCCACTGTGCTGTAACAGCGTGGCCAGGGTTTCTACACAGGAGCCTTTGCCGTTGGTACCGGCCACGGAAACCACCTTGCCAGCCAAAACCCTGTGGGCAAAAACAGCGTCGCCGAGGCGTTGATACACCTCGGCGATGCGATCCAAGCCCAGGTCAATTTCACTGGGGTGGCGGCTTTCCAGCAATGCCAGCCAGCCTTGAAGGGAATCCGGATTGTTCAATGGCTGCTACGGGGTTTCCTGAACTTCGGGTTCAGGTTCAGGCTCGTCGTCCTGAACAGGTGCCGCAAATTCTGGCCGGCCGGTAAATTTGGCCAGCAGGCGAGCCACCGTATCGCGCATTTCCGGGCGCGGAATAATCATGTCGATGGCACCGTGTTCCAGCAAAAACTCGGCGCGCTGGAAGCCGGCGGGTAATTTCTGGCGAATGGTCTGTTCGATGATATTGGGGCCGGCAAAGCCCGCACGTGCGCCGGGCTCGGCGGCATTGATATCACCTAACAGCGCAAGACTGGCGGATACACCACCGTACACCGGGTCGGTCATAATGGAGAAATACGGCGTGCCCTGCTGCTTGAGTTTTTCCACAATGGCGCTGGTTTTGGCCATTTGCATCAGCGAGATAAGCGCTTCCTGCATGCGTGCACCACCGGTAGCCGGGAAGCAGATCAGGGGGATATTTTCCTGCAGTGCGAGCTTGGCAGCGCGGGTGAATTTCTCGCCCACCACGTAGCCCATGGAGCCGCCATGGAAGGCAAATTCAAAGGCCACCACCACGATGGGCAAACCTTTGAGCGTGCCGCGCATGGCCACCACCGCGTCTTTCTCTCCGGTTTTTTTCTGGGCGTCTGTAAGGCGGTCCTTGTACTTTTTGATGTCTTTGAACTTCAGCCGGTCAATGGGCTCCACATCGGTACAGATTTCCTCACGGCCGTCTTTGTCCAGAAAAATATCCAGGCGTCGACGGGCGCCGACTCGCATATGGTGAGAGCATTTGGGGCACACATCCAAATTGCGTTCCAGCTCTGGACGATAGAGCGGCGCGCTGCATTTGGGGCATTTTTTCCACAGCCCTTCCGGTACGCTTTGGGTGCGGTCTTTCTTCTGGGTGGTAAGGCCCTGGGGTCTGATCTTTTCAAGCCAGCTCATTCTGTAAACCTGTGTATATTTTAAGCTTTTCCGTCATTGCGAGCGAAGCGCGGCGATGACAACTACTCAAGAATCAAGTGATGTGCGAATTTCGCTCACTATATCACTGATAATAGAGGGAATTGAGTCATTTTTCTCACCCGCCGCATTCCCCATGGCTGACACAATGGCACTGCCCACCACGGCGCCACTGGCCGGTGCTGCTGCCGCTTTTGCGGTAGCGCCATCTTTAATACCAAAACCAACGCAAACCGGCAGTTGTGTCAGGGAACGGATCTCCGCCAGCTTGTGCTCCACCGAGGCAATATCCAGGTGGCCGGCACCGGTAACGCCTTTCAGGGAAACGTAGTAAATAAAGCCACCGGCCTGGCTGACAATAGCCTGCTGGCGCTCCCTGGTGGTGGTTGGGGCAATCAGGAAAATATTTTCCAGCTGCCTGGTGCGCAACACATCGGTAAAACCCGCAGATTCTTCCGGCGGCAGATCCACCGTCAGTACGCCGTCAACTCCCGACTCGCTGGCAGCAGTGGCAAACTGCTCATAACCCATTTTCTCAATGGGGTTGGCGTAACCCATCAGAATTATCGGGGTATCGGCGTCCTGCTGGCGAAACTCCGCCACCATCGCCAAAATATCCCGCAAGCTGGTGCCGTGCTTCAAGGCCCGTTCGTGACCCAGCTGTATAACCGGCCCTTCCGCCATAGGGTCAGAAAACGGCACGCCGATCTCCAGAATATTGGCCCCCGCCGCTACCATGGCGTGCATGGTTGGCACAGTGGTTTCTGGTGCGGGATCTCCGGCGACAATGTAAGTCACCAAGGCTTTGCGACCGTCAGCTTCCAGCTGTTGAAGGGTTTTACTGATTCTGTTCACTTGATTATCCTGCTTTCAGTTGGACGTTTGATGTTGGGCGTTCGACGAATACCTCGATCTGGCTTTCGTCAAACGTCCAACATCGAACGTCAAACAGTTATACCGTCAATTTCGGCAACGGTAAGAATGTCTTTATCACCACGACCAGACAGATTCACCAGAACAACTTGCTCCGGGCTCATGGTCGCCGCCAGCTTTTCCGCATAGGCCAGAGCATGGCTGGATTCCAGCGCCGGCATAATGCCCTCTATCTGGGTGAGTTTACGGAAGGCCACCAAAGCCTCGTCGTCGTCGATGGTGACGTAATCCACCCGCCCCTGATCTTTGAGCCAGGCGTGTTCCGGACCAACGCCGGGATAATCCAGGCCAGCGGATACCGAGTGGGTTTCGATAATCTGGCCGTTTTCGTCTTCCATCAAGTAGGTGCGGTTACCGTGCAATACACCGGGCACACCCACCGTCAACGGCGCAGCGTGTTCGCCGGTTTCCACACCGTGGCCGCCCGCTTCCACGCCGTACATGGCCACGGACTCGTCGGCCAGCATCGGGTGAAACAAACCGATGGCGTTAGAGCCACCACCCACACAGGCCACCAGTGCGTCCGGCAATTTACCGGTCATCTCAAGACACTGGGCGCGGGCTTCGCGGCCAATCACCGACTGGAAGTTGCGCACCAACTCCGGGTACGGGTGGGGCCCGGCACAGGTGCCGATGATGTAGAAGGTATTATCGACGTTGGTTACCCAGTCGCGCATGGCTTCGTTCATGGCGTCTTTCAGGGTGCGGGAGCCGGAACTCACCGGGTGCACCGTGGCCCCCAGCAGCTTCATGCGATAGACGTTGAGTGCCTGACGGCGCACATCTTCTTCGCCCATATAGACGTGGCATTCCAGCCCCAGGCGCGCGCAAACAGTGGCGCTGGCAACGCCGTGTTGCCCGGCTCCGGTCTCGGCAATAATGCGGGTTTTGCCACTGTATTTGGCCAAAAGCGCCTGACCGATGGTGTTGTTGATCTTGTGGGCGCCGGTGTGGTTCAGGTCTTCCCGCTTCAGGTAAATCTGTGCGCCGCCGGTTTCCCGGGACCAGCGTTCAGCGTGATACAAAGGCGATGGCCGGCCTACATAGTGAGCCAGATCACGGTCGAATTCCGCTTGCAGCTCCGGGTCCGCCTTCAGGCGGGCATAGCTGGCTTCCAGCTCACTGAGAGCGTGCATCAGGGTTTCCGACACAAAGCGACCGCCGTAAGGCCCAAAGTGGCCACTGTTGTCCGGGTACTGGTTGAAATCAATAGTTGAAGAATTACTGCTCACTGTGATCTCCGGCTACGCGCTCTTGGCGCGTTCAATAAACTGTTGCATTTTTTCGGGGCTTTTGACGCCTTTTGCCGCCTCTACCCCGCCACTGACATCCACTGCGTAAGGGCGGACGGTTTTCACCGCCTCCACTACATTGTCCGGGTTCAGGCCACCGGCCAGTATCACGGGCTTGCCCAGTTGCGGTACTCGCTGCCACTCAAATACCTTGCCGGTGCCGCCGTATTTGTCTTTCTGCCAGGCATCGAACAGCAGCGCCTGGGCATTGGCAAACTTTTCCGCCTCGGCTACCACATCCAGATCCGGCGCCATGCGAATGGCTTTGCACCAGGGCATCCCAAACTGCTCGCAGAACTCGGGCGGTTCGTCGCCATGGAATTGCAGCAGTTGCAGGGGCACGGATTTCAGCACGTTGTTGATAGTGTCGGCACTGGCGTTCACAAACAAACCCACCAAGGTCACAAACGGGCCGACCGCAGAGGCGATTTGCCGGACCTGCTGCACCGAAACCGCCCGTGGGCTGGGCTCGTAAAACACCACGCCAATGGCGTCGGCACCCACATCCAGAGCCTGACGCGCATCGTCTACAGAGGTGATACCACAAATTTTTACACGAGTTGCCACGGCAAGGGTTAACAGGTGATTGCAAAGCGCGGATTCTAGCAAAATCACCTGTTGGCAGCTATGCAAAATATTGCCGTGGTATGACGAAAGTTGGGGGGGTATTGGGCGCGCCTGGGAGGTGGCTGGGAATTTAAGGATTTTCGTGGCACTGAATGGCAAAACGTGAACGACGACATTAAAAAGCGATACTTATTGAATACATATCGTATTCTATTAACAAGAGCACAACAGGGTTATGAGTAGCGCTTGCCGCGATCTATCGCTACAAAGAAGCGGTCAATGATGTAAACTTACCGCACTTTCTCGCTCGAATCCCCCCCCAACAAACCTCAAGGAAACAACCGCTGTCCACAAGGCGGTTGTCGCAATGGCTGGTGGACGCAATAAGGGCCGGCAGGCCATTGAGGGAAATTGAACTCTGCCGGATAGCTTACATTCACCAGATACAAACCTTCCGGCGGTGCGGTAATGCCCGCCTGGTTGCGGTCGCGCAGGGCCATTAATTCGTCGATCCATTGCGGTGACTTTTCGCCAACCCCTACTGCCATCAAAGCCCCGGCAATATTGCGGCACATGTGCAATACAAAGGCGTTGGCGCGCAGTTCGATAATTACCAGGTCGCCCTGACGCCATACATCCACATAGTGCATGTTGCGGTTGGGGGTTTTTGATTGGCAGCCCGCGCCGCGAAAAGAACTGAAGTCGCGTTCACCCAACAGGTAGTTGGCGCCCTGCTGCATGAGTGTTTCGTCCAGCGGCAGGCGCTGCCAGGTCAGGCCACCATGATTCAGCGCTGGCCGGTAGGCCTGGTTGCTGATTACATAGCGGTAGGTACGAGCAGTGGCGCTAAAACGGGCGTGAAAGTGCGCAGCAACCGGCGCAGCCCAGTGCAACCGGATGCTGTCCGGCAAATTGGCGTTGGCGCCGAGAATCCAGTTGCGCGGTTCCCGCTCAGCCAGGGTATCGAAATGAATCACTTGATTGGTGCCGTGTACGCCGGTGTCGGTGCGGCCGGCGCAGGCAATGGTGATGGTTTCCGCCGCTACTTTCGACAGGGCGCGCTCTACTTCTGCCTGCACGCTGGGGCTGTGGCTCTGCCGTTGCCAGCCACAAAAAGCACTGCCGTCGTATTCAACGACGGCAGCTATGCGGCGCATGCCTGGTGGCATTTTGTCTTCGGGGCTCAACAGGCGGTTGCGTTGATAGCCTTCAAGGGTGTCTGGCATGGAGTATTCTCATAACTCAGAGTACCTGAATGGAGATTACCGCGTCGCCTGCGGGTTGGCTCGCAATGACGGGCTACTATTACCCTCGTCATTGCGAGCAAAGCGAAGCAATCTCCATCCAGTTACCACCTAACTCACAAAACCCTCTGTCACATTGGTCGAGATCGCCACGCTTCGCTCGCGATGACGGGGTTAGGGCCAGTGATTCCTTAAAAGGACGAGCTATTCCAGGTCGTCGAGCAGTTTTTTGGCTTCGGCTTTTTGCTCGTCGTTGCCTTCTTCGATCACTTCTTCCAGCATTTCCCGGGCGCCGTCGGCGTCCCCTACATCACTATAGGCTTTGGCCAGATCCAGCTTGGTGCCAATCTCGTCCCCTTCCATATCCAGGTCGAAGTCGTCATCGCTGTCTTCTGGTTCGGGCTGTGCATCTTGCTCGTCGGCAGGGGCTTGATCTTGTTCGTCTGCGTCCTCCTCTGGCTCAGAGGTTTCTTCAGGTTCATCGTCAGAGGTGTCTTCTGCCAGCAGCGCGTCATCCAGGTCAAGCTCGGCTTCAAAGTCCTGGTCGTCGTCGGATTCTTGCTGTTCTCCTTCATCGGCTTCATCAAACTGAGTCAGCAGTTCTTCCAGGTCTTCATCTTCTTCCTCGCCCTGAAGCGTATCCTCTGGCTCGCTTTCTTCAAGAGATTCGTCTTCTTCCTCAAAATCGAACAGTTGGTCCTCATCGGAAAGGTCTACGACTTTTTCCTGGGGCTCCTCCTCCGGTTCGGGCTCAGATTCCTGTTCCTCCGGCCCGGTTTCGTTCAGCTCAGCAATGGCGGCTGCGGGTTCCGGCTCATCAAATGTGGGCTCAGGTGCTTCGTCAAAGACAAATGCATCTCCCTGATCGTCGTCTTTTTTGCGACGCAGGCCCAATGCCACCAACAGGACAAGCAGCAGGCCGATTCCCGCCATCAGGTAGTATTTGTACTGAGCCAGGAAGCCTTGCTCGGATTCTGTAGCCGCTGGCTTTGCAGGCGCTTTTTCTGAAGACGTTTGCTCTACAGTGGACGGAGTATCCTGCTGTTCCACTTTTGCCTCGGCAGCGGCTTGTTGTTCCGCTTGTTGTTGCAACTGTTGGTTCTGAACCTGTGCTTGCTGCGCCTCGCCCAAGGTGCTGTTTTGTATTTCCACAATGCGGTCATTGGTGGCCACTTGCTGCTCCAGCAATGCAATACGATCGCGGGCTTCTTCCAGCTCCCGGTCTTTGCGGGCCAGTTCTTCCTGGGCAATGGTCAAATCGTTGGACAGGCGCTCGCTGTTTCCAACACCGCCGGTCTCGCTGCCATCGTATTCGGATACTGAATGGTCCTCGTCACCGCTGGCAGCATCGTCAGTGGCCGCAGACAGCTTAAGTCTGCCATCGGATTGTGGCTGACTGCCTGCCGATGGTGCCGGGCTGTCGGTAGCGTCGATCAGTGCGCCGCTTTGGGTTTGCTGGCTGATGTCTGCCACGGCATCGCTGTGGCTGCTGTTGATTTGCGAACCGGCGGGCAAGCGTAGGATTTCACCGCGCTTCAGCAGGTTGATATCGCCCCGTACAAAGGCACCGGGATTGAGCTGGTGAATGGCCACCATGGTCTGATGAATGCTGGCGCCCTGGGGTCGGGAACGCTTGGCGATGCTCCACAGAGTATCGCCGCGAGTCACTTCATAGTCACTGCCCACTTCCAGATTGCGATTCACTGACGATTGTGGTGCGGGGGTTGAGGGTTGCGCGGCAGGCGTTGGTTGGGAGCTGCGACTGCTTTGCACCGCTTTGGGTTTGGCTTTCTCGTCGGAGTACACCGGCAGGTCGATCAGCAGCGTGTAGTTGCGCAGCAGGCGGCCACTGGGCCATTGCATTTCTACCAGAAAGTCCAGGAAAGGCTCGCGCACCGGCTTGTCGGATTTCACCACCACTTTGGGGCGCGCGCCGGACAGGTCAACGTCAAACTGCAAACCGTTGAGAAAAAAGTCGCGGGGTACACCGGCGCGGTCAAAGTCCTTGCGACTGGCGAGGTTAACGAATAATTCCAGTTCGTCCAGGTCCCCCACACTCAGCAGTTCGATTTCGGCATTGAGAGGCTCGTTAAGAGCGGAGTTCAGTTTGATCTCACCCAATCCGACTGCCGATGCAGCTTGAGATACCAGAAGCGCCAACGCAGCGCTGAGAGCTTTGACCTTGGGAGAAGCCATAATGTGATTGTCCTGTCTACATTATTGTATTGGTGCCCGCAGCGACCAATTATCCGGGCGTATTTTTACAGGTACGTTTCTATCAGCAATTCGGCGATTTGTACACTGTTAAGTGCGGCGCCTTTCCGCACATTATCCGACACAATCCACAGATTGATGCCGTTGGGGTGCGATATGTCCTCGCGGATACGGCCAACATAAACCGCATCCTTGCCCGCTGCATCACCCACCGGGGTTGGGTAACCGCCGGGTTGACGCTCATCCAGCAGCTCCACACCCGTGGCATCCACCATCAGGGCGCGCACTTCGTCTTCGCTGATGGGCACCCGGGTCTCCAGATGCACCGCTTCGGCGTGACCGTAAAACACCGGTACCCGCACGCAGGTGGGGTTTACCCGAATGCTGCTGTCGGCGAAGATTTTTTGGGTTTCCCACACCATCTTCATTTCTTCCCGGGTATAGCCATTGTCCTGGAAGTCGTCGATATGGGGCAGTACATTAAAGGCGATTTGCCTGGGGTAAACCGCTTCTTCCGCGGGCAGCCCATTGAGTAACCTGGCAGTCTGCCCGGCCAGTTCGTTGACCCCTTTGCGGCCACTGCCGGAAACAGATTGGTAGGTGCAAACGTTAATGCGTTCGATACCTACTTCGTCGTGAATGGGCTTTAATGCCACCAGCATTTGAATGGTGGAACAGTTGGGGTTGGCGATGATATTGCGGGTGCTGTAACTGGCCAGAGCATCCGGGTTCACCTCCGGCACCACCAGGGGCACATCCTCGTCGTAGCGGAACTCGGAGGTGTTGTCGATCACCACACAACCGGCATCCGCCGCGATGGGCGCATACTGTGCAGACACCGAACCACCGGCGGAAAACAGCGCGATTTGCACTTTGGAGAAGTCGAACTCCGCCAGGTTCTCCACCAGTACCGGACGCTTGTTAAACAATACGGTTTCGCCAGCGGAGCGTTCGCTGGCCAGGGCGTAAATCTCGCCCACGGGAAATTCGCGCTCTGCCAGCAGTTCCAGAATCGCCTCGCCAACAGCGCCGGTGGCACCAACTACCGCAATATCGACATTGTTGTGTTCGTCCACCAATCAAGACTCCAGCAGAATTCGCAGCATACGGCGCAAGGGCTCGGCAGCGCCCCACAACAGTTGATCACCAACCGTAAATGCAGACAGGTATTCGCCACCCATGTGCATTTTACGCAAGCGCCCCACCGGAATATGCAGGTGGCCGGTGACCGCTGTTGGAGTTAAATCACGAAGGCTGTCCTCCCGCTGATTGGGTACCACCTGCACCCAGTCGTTGGCTTGCGCCAACATGGATTCCACTTCGTCCATGGGCACATCGCGGTTGAGTTTTACCGTCAGCGCCTGGCTGTGGCAGCGCATGGCGCCAATGCGCACGCATACACCATCCACAGGAATTATCTTGGTGCTGCGCAGGATTTTGTTGGTTTCCACCTGGGCCTTCCATTCTTCTTTGGACTGGCCGTTTTCCAGTTGCACATCGATCCAGGGCAGCAGGCTGCCCGCCAGGGGCGCACCAAAGTTGTCGGTGGGAAAGCTGTCGCTACGCATGGTATCGGCCACCTTGCGGTCGATATCCAAAATGGCGGAGGCCGGGTTGTCCAGCTCCACCGCCACATTGTCGCGCAGCACACCCATCTGGCTGATCAACTCGCGCATATTGCGGGCACCGGCGCCGGAGGCCGCCTGATAGGTCATTGCGCTCACCCAGTCCACTACGCCGTTTTTGAACAGTCCGCCCATGGCCATCAGCATCAGGCTGACGGTGCAGTTGCCGCCAATAAAGTTTTTCACGCCGTTGGCAATGCCGTCTTTGATCACATCCAGGTTGACCGGGTCCAGCACAATCAAGGCACTGTCGTCCATACGCAGGGCAGAGGCGGCATCGATCCAGTAGCCGTTCCAGCCCGCTTCACGCAGTTGCGGATAAACCGCTTTGGTGTAGTCACCGCCCTGACAGGTGACAATAATATCCATGGCGCTGAGTTGGGTGATATCGGTAGCGTCTTTCAGGGTTTCGGTGGCCTCTGCCGGGCCCGCCTGTCCTACCTGGGATGTGGTAAAAAATACCGGTTCGATATCGGCGAAATCGTTCTCGGCACGCATGCGCTCCATCAATACGGAGCCCACCATGCCGCGCCAACCTACAAGACCTACTCGTTTCATCGCACTTCTCTTTTTAAACCTGATTATTTACATTGCGGTGATGGCCCAAGTTTGAGCCACCTTTATTTACTGTGTCATTCGGGATAACCCTATTCGACAGTCACGCTTCGCCCAAAACCTCAACGACCGCATCACCCATCTCACCGGTAGAGACCCGTACATGGCCATCGGTGTAAATATCGGCGGTGCGCAGGCCTTTATCCAGCACGCTATTCACTGCACTTTCAATGGCATCTGCCGCTTCACTCATGTTGAGGGAGTAGCGCAACATCATTGCCGCAGACAAAATGGTGGCCAGCGGGTTGGCAATGCCCTGACCGGCAATATCCGGTGCCGAACCATGGCAGGGTTCGTACATACCCTTGCCGCTGGCATCCAGTGACGCGGATGGCAGCATGCCGATGGAGCCGGTGAGCATGGCGGCGGCGTCGGAAAGGATATCGCCGAACATATTGCCAGTGACCATCACGTCGAACTGCTTGGGGGCGCGTACCAGTTGCATAGCGGCGTTGTCCACGTACATGTGGCTCAGTTCCACATCCGGGTAATCTTTGGCCACTTCTTCCATGACTTCGCGCCACAAAATAGTGGCTTCCAGCACATTGGCTTTGTCTACAGAGCAAACGCGGCCACCGCGCTTGCGAGCGGATTCAAAAGCCACCACACCAATACGGCGGATTTCTGACTCGCTGTACTTGTAGGTGTTGTAACCCTCGCGCTCGCCGTTTTCCAGGGTGCGGATACCGCGCGGTTGGCCAAAATAAATGCCACCGGTGAGCTCGCGTACAATCAGAATATTGAGCCCGGATACCACTTCCGGCTTTAACGAGGAGGCATCTGCCAGTTGCGGGTAGAGAATCGCCGGGCGCAGATTGCCAAACAGCTCCAGCTCAGAACGAATGCCCAGCAGACCGCGCTCCGGACGGATATCCCGCTCTATGTTGTCCCATTTGGGGCCACCGACAGCGCCCAGCAGCACCGCGTCCGCAGCCCTGGCCTTTTCGGAGGTTTCCTGTGGGTAGGGTGAACCGTATTTATCGATGGCCGCCCCACCCAGCAGACCGTGATCAAAGGTCAGGCCCAGGTTGAATTTTTCGTCCACCACACGCAGTACACGCTCGGCTTCAGCGATAATTTCCGGGCCGATACCATCGCCGGGGAGGATTAGAACCTTGTTGATCATATTGTTATCTCTCATGTCGATTTTTTGGAGTCGCACGTCTGGCGTCGCATCCAGCTATTCTGCCATCCTGAGCGAAGCGAAGGATCCTAGACTTCATTGCAAGGACGAGATTCTTCGCTTCGCTCAGAATGACAAAAAGTAGGAGTACGCCTTCAGCGTGCGACGTCTGACGTGCGACCCAAGTTTTTTTACTTTATCGCCCCAAACAACCAGGGGCACTGTTCCTGCCAACCCGTTTCAAACTCACGAATGGCATCGGCGTCTTGCAGGGTCAGGCCAATATCGTCCAGGCCGTTGAGCAGGCAGTGCTTGCGGAATGGGTCTACGTCGAAGGGAATGGCATCACCGTCCGGGCGTTTGATCAGTTGGGCATCCAGATCAATGGTCAGCTGATAGCCTTGATTGGCCTCTGTGGATTTAAACAGATCATCAACAATATTTTCTTTTAAAACAATGGGCAATAAGCCATTTTTAAAGCTGTTATTGAAAAATATATCCGCGTAGCTGGGGGCAATTATGGCGCGAAAACCGTAGTCCACCAGCGCCCAGGGAGCGTGTTCACGGCTGGAACCGCAGCCAAAATTTTCCCGCGCCAGCAGAATGGAGGCGCCCTGGTAGCGAGGCTTGTTGAGCGCAAAACCCTCGTTGATGGGGCGCACACTGCAGTCCTGCCCCGGGTAACCTTCATCCAGATAGCGCAGCTCGTCAAACAGGTTGACGCCAAAACCGGTGCGCTTGATGGATTTCAGAAACTGCTTGGGGATGATCATATCGGTATCCACATTGGCGCGATCCATGGGCGCGGCGATACCTTGCAGAACGGTAAACTTGTCCATCTTTATGCCTCCATCATCTGGCGAACATCGGTGAAGTGACCGGCAATAGCCGCCGCCGCTGCCATCGCCGGGCTCACCAGGTGGGTACGGCCCCCAAAACCCTGGCGACCCTCAAAGTTGCGGTTACTGGTAGAGGCACAGTGTTCGCCGTTGCCCAGTTTGTCGGCGTTCATGGCCAGGCACATGGAACAACCGGGCTCGCGCCACTCCATTCCAGCGTCGATAAAAATCTGATCCAGCCCTTCCGCTTCTGCCTTGGCTTTTACCGCTTGCGAGCCAGGCACGATCAATACCTGCTTGACGGAATCCGCCACCTGACGCCCTTTGGCCACTGCCGCGGCTTCCCGCAGGTCTTCCAGGCGGGAGTTGGTGCAAGAGCCAATAAATACCCGGTCCACAGGAATACTGCTGATGTCCTGCCCCGCTTGCAGGCCCATATATTCCAGGGCGCGGCTGATGCCGTTGCTTTTTACCGGGTCGCTTTCGTCCGCCGGATTGGGCACGCTAGCATCCACTGGCAGCACCATTTCTGGCGAGGTGCCCCAGGAAACCTGTGGCTTGATATCGGCACCATTCAACTCCACGACAATATCGAACTGCGCATCCGCGTCGCTGTGCAGGGTATTCCAATAGGCAACCGCCTTGTTCCAGTCTTCCCCTTCAGGGGCGTACTCGCGGCCTTTAACGTAATCGATAGTGGTACCGTCCACTGCCACCATACCGGCGCGGGCGCCCGCTTCAATGGCCATATTGCACACGGTCAGACGCCCTTCCATGCTCATATCCCGGAACACCTGGCCGCCAAACTCAATGGCGCAGCCGTTGCCACCGGCGGTGCCAATTTTGCCGATAATGGCCAGTACCACGTCTTTGGGGGTAACCCCGCTTCCCAGTTCGCCGTCCACGCGCACCAGCATGTTTTTCATTTTGCGCTGAATCAGGCACTGGGTGGCCAGCACGTGCTCCACCTCGGAAGTGCCGATACCGTGAGCCAGTGCCCCCAAAGCACCGTGGGTGGAGGTGTGGGAATCGCCGCACACCACCGTCATGCCTGGCAAGGTAGCGCCCTGCTCCGGGCCGACCACGTGAACAATGCCCTGGCCGGGATCGTTGATGCCGTGTTCGACAATGCCGAATTCGTCGCAGTTTTCATCCAGGGTTTTTACCTGAATGCGGGATGTTTCGTCTTCAATGCCATCCACACCCGCCAGGCGCTCGGCACTGGTGGTGGGCACATTGTGATCCGGCGTGGCCAGGTTCGCGTCTATCCGCCAGGGCTGGCGATTCGCCAGACGCAAACCTTCAAAGGCCTGGGGGGAGGTCACTTCGTGCAGCAATTGACGGTCGATATAAATCAGCGCAGTGCCATCGTCGCGCTGTTTGACCAGGTGCGCATCCCACAACTTGTCGTAAAGGGTTTTTCCCGCCATTGGCTAATCTCCTGAATGGGTTGAGCGTGGCTTGTGAAGGATAAGTGCCCGGCATTTTAGTCTTCTCTTGCAATAAAATAAATTCATCTTTTTAATACATTGAATTCCTAACAGGAATTCAATCTGTGAGATGAAAGACGGGAGACAAGGGATGGACACATCACTGTTAGCGGCCTTTGTTGTGGTGGCAGAAGCAGAATCTTTTTCCGTGGCGGCCGACCAACTGCACCTTACCCAATCTGCAGTCAGCAAGCGCATTGCCCTACTGGAACAACAACTGGATTGCCGTCTGTTTGACCGCATCGCCCGCACTGTTAGCTTAACCGGCAGTGGCCGCGAGTTGCTGCCCAGAGCCCGCAGCATTCTCAGCGAATTGCAGGCCACCCGCCAGGCCATTACTGATCTCAGCGGTTCCGTAAGCGGCACTTTGCGCCTGGCCATCAGCCACCACATTGGCCTGCGGCGATTGCCAAAGGTATTAAAGCGTTTTACCAGGGAATATCCGGACGTTTCTATTGATATGGCCTTTATGGATTCGGAGAGTGCCTACGACAATATCCTGCACGGCCATTTTGAACTGGCCATTATCACCCTGTCACCCCAGCAGCACCCGAAGGTGGTAGCACACAGCATCTGGCCCGACGACTTGACCTTTGCGGTGGCGCCGGATCACCCATTGGCGCAAGTGCCGTTTACGCTGGAAAGGCTGCAGCAATACCCGGCCATACTGCCGGAGCTGAATACCCACACCAGTCAGATAGTCACCGAACTGTTTGCTCGCGAGAAGTTACAACTGAATACCGCCATGACCACCAACTACCTTGAAACCATCAAAGGCATGGTGGCCATCGGTATGGGTTGGAGCCTGCTGCCCTGGACCATGGTGGACGACAGCCTGACGGCGCTGCCATTGCGGGAAAAACCGCTGCTGCAACGGCAGCTGGGCTATATCCACCACAACGAAAAAACCCTGTCCAATGCGGCCAGGGCTTTGATAACCATGCTGCGGGCTACGGGCAGCGAGCCACGAGCAGACCGAGCGTAATTGTCATCCTGAGCGCAGCGAAGGATCTCGGGGGTAAGCCAACTTGCGAGATCCTTCGCTGCGCTCAGGATGACGGGATTCCACCATTCTGCTCGCAGCCCGAAGCCCGCCGCTCGTAGCTGAGTTAAAACTGATCTTCCGCCAACTCCATGGTGGCTTCATGACCGGAAATAATCGCCTGCAAATAACCCAGAGTACGGGGCAGTACTTGCTCGGCAAAGAAGCGTGCGGTTACCAGTTTGTTTTTGTAGAACTGAGCGTCACCTTCTCCGGCGTCCAGTTTCGCCTGTGCCGCCAGTGCCGATTGCGCCAGCAGTGACCCAGCCGCCGTAGTACCCAGCAACATCAGCAGGTTAAAGGACACTGCGCCGGGGAAGCTCCAGTCTGCCATCACGTTAGTAAAGATATGGCGAATGGCCTTGTCACTGGCGTACAGGGCCTGGCCCAAACCTTTATGGACTTCTCGCAACGGCTTACCCGCTGCTTCCACTTGAGCGAGGGTCTTCTGAAATTCCGCCGCCAGTTCTTGCAGGGATTTACCCTGGTCTTTAAGCAGTTTGCGACCAATCAAATCCAGCGCCTGAATGCCATTGGTGCCTTCATAGATTGGCAGGATACGGGCATCGCGCTGATGCTGAGCGGCGCCGGTTTCTTCCACAAAACCCATACCGCCATGAATCTGTACACCCAGGTAGGTCACCTCCTGAGCCATTTCCGTACACCAGCCCTTCACCAGCGGCGTCAACAAATCCACCCGGCGCTGATGGAAGGCCGCCTGTTTTTCGTCCGGATTGTGCAACGCTTTGTCTACCTGAGCCGCCGCTTCGTAGGCCAGCACACGGCCCGCTTCGATCTGGCTGCGCATCAACATCAGCATACGGCGCACGTCCGGGTGTTTGATAATGGGCACGCGGCCATCCACACCAATCATTTCACCCTGAACGCGGTCGCGGGCGTAATCGCGAGCCTGCTGATAGGCGCGTTCACCCAGGGAAACTCCCTGCAAGCCCACCGACATGCGGGCGTGGTTCATCATGGCGAACATGTACTTGAGGCCCTGATTTTTCTCACCCACCAAATAGCCCACTGCACCACCTTCATCGCCGTAGCTCAATACGCAGGTGGGGCTGGCATGAATACCCATCTTGTGTTCCACAGAAACTGGATACATGTCATTGGCGCCGGTTGTGGCGCCATTTTCGTCATGCAGGTTTTTGGGCACGATAAACAGGGAAATGCCCTTCACACCTTCCGGTGCATCCGGGAGGCGCGCCAGTACAAGGTGAATGATATTGTCGGTGAAGTCGTGGTCACCCCAGGTGATAAAAATTTTCTGGCCGCTGATCAGGTAGTGGTCGCCCTGGGGCACCGCCTTGGTGCGAATGGCCGCCAGATCAGTACCAGCCTGGGGCTCGGTGAGATTCATGGTGCCCGCCCACTCGCCGGAAATCAGCCTGGGCAGGTAAAACTGTTTTTGCTCCTCGCTGCCGTAGTTCTCCAGAGCCGCGATTACGCCTTTGCCCAGCAGCGGACAGAGGCTAAACGCCATATTAGAACTCTGGCACATCTCGTCCAGCGCTGCCCCCAGCAAGTGCGGCATACCCTGGCCGCCATACTCAGAATTGCCTGCCAACCCCAGCCAGCCTCCCTGCACCATGGCGTTATAGGCTTCTTTCAGGCCGGGAGCTGCAACCACCTGCTTGTCCACGACTTTAGAGCCCGCCTCATCCGCACTCCGGTTGGTGGGGGCAATCACTTCGCCAAAAAAGCGCCCACCTTCGGCGAGCACCGCTTCTACAATATCGTCTGTGGCCTGTTCATAGCCCGGCAGCTTGGCGATATCGCCAAGCCCTAAAACCTCTTGCAACAGAAATTGAATATCTTGCAGGGGTGCCTGATAGTCGGACATGGTGTCTCCTTAAAGAATCACGACAATGGAATTTATTTGTCCAACAATAGTATGGAATTATCCCGTGGTGATAGGCCGTTTCGTGACTGGAGGGTTTTAAGAATTGACCAGATATGGAATTTTGGTCACGGCATTCAAAAGGCAATCAGTCGCCACGCTTTAATGAATCGGGATCAGCAATGTCCCCCTGTTCATTCAACTGCGGATATTGCAAACCCTTGGCCTTGCAGTAATCGGCAATCACCGGGTGACACCATTCAAACAGGGTTTTGCGATATTGCGGGTCAGGCAGGCGGCGTCGATGGTAAAAACCCGCAGCCTGACGCTGGCGTTGAGCTTCTGACAGGATAATGGCGCAGGCAACACTGACGTTAAAGGACTCCACCATACCCAGCATGGGCACGGTAATTTCCTGATCTACCCCGCGCAGCGCAGTATCGCTCACCCCTTCCCTTTCGGCACCCAATAACAGCGCTGTGGGCTTGCAGTAATCCACCTGGCGAAAATCCACTGTCTTGTCGGACAAGTGTGCAGCGATAATTTGAAAGCCTTGGGCTTTCAGGGTTTCGATAGGCTCCGCAACTGTTGGCCAGATATTGGCGTGTACCCATTTCTGGCTGCCCATGGCGGTACCGGTGTGAGGGCGATATTCGCCTTTGGAGTACACCGCGTGAATCTCTGGAATACCAACGGCATCGCAGGTGCGCACAATGGCAGACAGATTCTGCCCCTTGTGCACATCGTCGGTGATTACGGTGAGATCGGGTTGCCGCTTGTTCAGTACAGCAACAATTCTTTGAAAGCGTTCAGGGGTCACTAATCGTACTTCGAGATCCAGATAGGGATAAATATTGTAGAAAGGAGCAGTCCAAGAAGCTACTGGTTAGTATGAACAGTGGTCATCGCGAGCGTAGCGCGGCGATCCAGTGACTATGCTTACGAAGCAGTGATTAAAAGGCACTGGATTGCTTCGCTACGCTCGCAACGACGAGTTAGGCCTTTATCGAATAGCAATTCAGAAACTACTGAATGGTGTGGCTATTGGAACCCATCTGCTGGCTAAAGGTTTCCGCGCTCATGGGCTTGCCGTAGAGGAAGCCCTGGGCGAAGCGGCAGCCAACCCCGTGCAGGTATTTTTCCTGGATGGAGCGCTCTACCCCTTCTGCCACCACGTCCACACCGAGCACATCGCCCAGGCCGATAATGGCGCGCAGCAGGCTGTCGTTTTGTTTGCCGATCTTGATGTCGTTCATCAGCTTGCGATCCACCTTGATCACGCTCACTGGCAGTTCTTTCAGGTAACCGTAAGGCGCCTTGCCGGTGCCAAAATCGTCGATGGAAACCGCCACCCCAATATCCTCTAACTGCTGGATAAACTGTTTGCTGTGGTCCAGGTCCACCAGAATGCTTTTCTCGGAAATATCCAGCATCAGGCATTTCGCCGGCAGGCCGGATTTCTCCAGCGCCCGCTCCACCATTTTGGGGAATTTGGGGTCCTGCATTTGGGTGAGCGACACATTCACCGACATAAACTGAATAGGCGCCCCCTGTTCACGCCACGCGCTCATGCGTTGACAGGCAGAATCCAGAGCCCAGTGTCCCAGCTCACGAATCAGCCCCGCCTGCTCCGCCAGGGGAATAAACGTATTGGGCATAACCTGGCCTCGGGAGTGGTGGTTCCAGCGCATCAGCGCTTCACAGCCGATCACCTCGCCGGTGTGAATCAACACCTGGGGCTGGTACACAAGGGACAGCTGATTGCGCGGAATCGCCATGCGCAGTTCCGAATTAAAGAACAGATCGGAATTTTCGTTATTCGCTTGTTTGGCAGACAGGTAATAGTAGCCATTGCGACCTTCCGCCTTGGCTTTGTACATGGCCGCATCAGCGCCTTTCATCAGGGTAATCAGGTCTTCGCCATCGTCCGGGAACACACCGATGCCAACACTGGCAGACACATAAAACTCTTTGTCGTGCAGGTTAAAGGGCAACTCGAAAATGCCGAGAATCTTCTTGGCCAGGCTGCGCACCTGACCGTTGCCGCCGACGTTTTCCGCAATGATGGTGAACTCGTCACCGGCCAGCCGCGACACGGTGTCCGCCTCGCGAACAATACCCCGCAAACGCTCACCCACCTCTTTCAGCAGGCTGTCGCCCACGTGGTGACCGAGGGTGTCGTTAATCTGTTTGAACTCATCCAGATCGATAAAGTACACCGCCAGGCGGTCTTTAACCCGGCGCGCCCGCTTGATGCCCTGGTCGAGGCGATCGAGAAACAAACGGCGATTGGGCAGGCCGGTCAGAGAATCGTGGTTGGCCAGGTAACGCAGTTCTTCCTGGGAGCGTTTCAGGTCGGTAACATCCGAGAAGAAGGCCACGTAGTTGCTCACTTCACCATCGGCGTCGTATACGGTTTTCAGGGTCATGCGGCCGGAGAACAATTCACCGGATTTGCGCTTGCTCCACACCTCGCCACGCCATACGCCACGCTTTTTCAGGTCGCGCCACACCTTCTTGTAAAAAGACACATCCTGGCTGGCAGTGCGAGGCAGGCCCAGCTTTTCGCCCAGCACATCTTCGGCGGTAAAACCGGTAATTTCGGTAAAGGAGTTGTTGACCGACTCGATCATGCGGCGGTTGTCGGTCACCACAATGGCATCGGCTGTAAAGGAAAAGATTTTTGACGACAGACGCAGCTGTTCTTCCAGCTCTTTCTCGCGGGTCAGGTCCACCGACACACAGTGAACCATGTCCACACTGCCACCATTGGTTTCATGGCTCTGGAAGTGGTGGCGGAAAAAGCGCCCGTTGACGGGCTGGTAAGACATAAACTTGCCGCCCTTTTTGGCACGTTCGATATCGCGCAACAATCCGGGGGAGCTGCGGAACACCTGGCGCGCATCACTGCCGGTCACCGCTTTACTGGCATCAGACACGTTCTTCTGGGCGCGACCGCGAATTTCAGCAATTCGGCCGTGGCTGTCGATGGACCACACCATCACCGGTGAGGAAGAAGAAATAACGTCCAGCAACAGACTTTTATTGTCCATCTGATGTTGCTGACGGCGCTGCAACAGGTCGGAATACAAAACCACAGAAACACAAAGCCAGACAATCGCTGTCATCACCATCAGCTGCCACAGGTTGGTGCCACTGTGCATGTTCTGCACCAATAGCAGCTCAATCAGTGCAAACAGTATGGTTATGCCGATCTGTTGTTTGATATAACGCCAGTCCAAGGCTCTTCTCCGTCAGTATCCGTGGGTCGCTTTGAGAACTGTGGTAATTATTGTTGTGACGCAGTTCCGATTTGAATTATACGCAGTTCCCCCGGATAGTCACCGCATTACTCATTACTAATACTTAAACGGTAGATAAAACCCATTGAGTGCGAAATTAGTACTATTAAACAACCAAACAATGGTGATTTTCGACCGTTGACACTCTCGCTCAGCTCTTCCACACCCCCTCCAACCTCACAACCAATCAAACGCTCCAATACAGTGCATCATCGTCAGTCTTCCAATTACCGCACCAGAGAAGTGCAGGAAAGCGTGGTCGGAACAGACAGCAATAACCCAACATACTGAATATATTGAATTTTTTTAAACTGGCACAGCACATGCTAAGTAGCTGGGCAATCGAAATGTACAGCAATGCCGCTGACAGGTTTTATCAGGCCTGTCTGCGGCATTTTTTTTGGTGGGTGAATTATCAAAGCCCCTGCATCTCGGTTTCAGTATTACTTTAACCAAACGGAGAACACCCATGTCCTACATAGCACCTGCAGAGTTCGCTACAAAAATGGTAGATGCTGGTGAATCGAAAATATTCATGTCCACCAAAGACACGTTGATTCGCGCTTTTATGGCCGGAGCAATCCTGGCCCTGGCCGCCGCATTCGCGGTGACTGTTGCGGTTAACACCGGCAACTTCCTGATTGGCGCACTGCTTTTCCCGGTGGGTTTCTGCACCCTTTACTTGCTGGGTTTTGACCTGCTCACCGGGGTATTTACCCTTTGCCCTCTGGCACTGCTGGACAAACGCCCCGGTGTAACCGTCAAAGGCATGCTGCGCAACTGGGGCCTGGTTTTTCTTGGCAATTTTGCTGGCGCCTTTACGGTCGCCATTTTCATGGCCATTATTTTTACCACCGGTTTCAGCCACGAAGCAAATGCCGTTGGCCAAAAAATTGGTGTCATCGGTGAATCCCGCACGGTGGGCTACGCAGACGCAGGCTGGTCCGGCATGCTGACCCTGTTCATTCGCGCCGTGATGTGCAACTGGATGGTATCCACCGGTGTGGTTGCCGCCATGATGTCCACCTCCGTATCCGGAAAAGTAATCGCCATGTGGATGCCGATCCTGATTTTCTTCTACCTCGGCTTCGAACACTCCATCGTCAACATGTTTCTGTTCCCCTCAGGCCTGTTATTGGGCGGCGATTTTACCGTGATGGATTACCTGTTCTGGAACGAAATACCCACTGTTATCGGCAATCTGGTGGGCGGCCTGACGTTTGTGGGTGCCATGATTTATTCCACCCACTACAAAACCTCCCCCAAGCGCACTCCGAAAGTTGCTGCACCAGTGGCCACTGCCGAGTAAATAACAAGAGCAAACAAGGCCCGGCCTGCGCCGGGTCTTGTTACCCATTGATGACAAACCTGACCACAAAAGACCCCAACCTGCTGGCAGCCTCTATAGGCCAGTACTCCAGTGCAGGGCAAAAGCCGACCAACCAGGACTTCTACGGCGCACTGGTGCCGCAAGGCAGTGACCTTTACCTGAAAGGTATTACTCTGGCCGTTGCCGACGGTATATCTCCCAGCCCGGTGAGCCAGCAGGCTGCTGAAACCTGCGTCCAGGCCCTGATGTCTGACTACTACTGCACGCCCGATGCATGGCGCGTTAAAACCGCCGCTTCAAAAGTGATTGCCGCCACCAACTCCTGGCTGTACATGCAAAACCGCCATGCCCGGATCAGCGATGCAGAGAAAGGCTATATCTGTACACTCTCTGCTCTCATCCTGAAAGGCCATAAAGCGCATATTTTTCATATTGGGGACAGCCGCATATACCGGCTATCCAATAACAGCCTTGAACCTATGACCCAGGACCACAGAGTGGCCCTGTCTGCACATGAAAGCTATCTGGGGCGCGCCATGGGCGCATCCCCCCAGGTAGAAATCGACTATCACGGGCTGGCACTCAATGGCGGCGATACATTTGTACTCACCACCGACGGCGTCCATGAGTACTGGAACCCCAAAGCGGTTATTGAACTGCTTGGCAAAGACACTTCACTCGATAACATTGCCGAACAGATTGGCCTGCATGCCCTGCAACAAGGCAGTGACGACAACCTGACCGTACAAGTAGTGCGTATCGAGCACCTGCCCAGGGGAAAAAAAGCCTCGACATTTACTGCAGCCGACCTGCCACCGGTTATAAACCCTCCCCCCAAAGAGGGCGACGAGATAGACGGCTTCGTTATTGTGCGCCCACTGGCTCAATCTGCCCGCAGCCATATTTTTCTGGCTCGAAGCTCCGATGGCCAACAGGTGGCACTCAAATTCCCCGCTATCAGTATCGCTGACGATACCCAACACCTGCATCACCTGATGCTTGAAGAATGGGTTGCCGCACGTATTGATAACCCCTATGTTCTGAGCACAGGCAACTTCACCGGAAAAAGAACAGCGCTTTACACCATCAGCGAATACCTGCCAGGGCAAACGTTGCGACAGTGGTTGCGAGACAACCCCACCCCCTCACTGGAACAGGTCAGAGACTTTATTGAGCAAATCACCAAAGGATTGCGGGCACTTCATCGCCGGGAAATGTTGCACCAGGACTTGCGCCCGGAAAACATCATGGTTATGCCCGACGGCAGGCTGAAAATTATTGACTTCGGCTCCATACAGATCGCCGGCGTAGAGGAAAGCTCACCAATAGAAAACCTCGACAACATCCTCGGCACAGTGCAATACACCGCGCCGGAATACTTTTTGGGTTACAGCGGAACGACCGCCTCCGACCTTTTTTCACTGGGTGTTATCGCCTACGAAATGCTGACCGGACAACTGCCATTTGGCAGCAAGGTCAACCATATTCGCAACTGGAAAGATTTACGCAAGCTGAAATACAAATCCGCACTGTTGAACAGAAACCCACCGCCAGACTGGGTGGATTACGCCTTGAGCCAGGCCGTTCACCCGGACCCGACCAAACGCTATCTGAACTTTTCCCAATTCTTGATGGATATGAAAAAGCCCAGTAGCGAATTCCGGCAACTAAAAACACGCTCACTGATTGAACGCAACCCAGTGCGTTTCTGGCAAGGGCTGAGTGCATTGTTGGCACTCACCACACTTGCCCTGTTGATACTCAATATTCAAACCACAACCGTAAATTAAGGAGACATCATGTCACGAGAACTCGTAACCGAAAAAATTGTAGCCAGCAAACTGGCTCAAGATTTAAGCTGGGCAGAGATCGCCGGCAAAATTGGGCAATCCAAAGAGTGGACCACCTGTGCTCTGCTCGGGCAAATGGCCATGTCCACAGAAGAAGCGGCAATCGCAGCAAAAATCTTCGAACTCACTGATGAAGAAGCCAGGTGGCTCACCGTACCACCCTATCGCGGCGCACTTGGGCAGAGCGTACCAACAGACCCACTGCTATACCGTTTTTATGAACTCATTCAAGTCTACGGCCCTGCCATAAAAGGGCTGATTGAAGAAGAATTTGGCGATGGCATCATGTCCGCCATCGACTTCTCAATGGACATATCGAAAGAAGAAAACCCTGCTGGAGACAGGGTAAAAGTACTGCTGAACGGCAAATTCCTGCCCTACAAACGCTATTGATCAAAAGGAGTGGCCGCAAAGGAGCAGCGGCCGCTGCACTCTTGAGAAGCTCGCGACAAATATTAAACCGGCAACCTTATAGATTGCGTTTATTGGTGCGGGTAGACGGACTTGAACCGTCAAGGCCGTGAGGCCGGCAGATTTTAAGTCTGCTGTGTTTACCAATTTCACCATACCCGCAAGGGATGTCGGCAGAACGCCAGATGGAAAGTGGAGGCGCGGGCCGGAATCGAACCGGCATCAGCGGATTTGCAATCCGCGGCATAACCATTTTGCTACCGCGCCTTTCAGGGCATCGCCGGTCAGCGGCGAAGGCGGCTATTCTAGGGAATCCGACAAAAGAATCAAGATCATATTGAGTCGGATTTCACCAATTCGTCCCAAGCCGCTTTCAAGTACACATACATGGACCACAGTGTCAGTACCACTGCCCCGTAAAGCAGTACCAGGCCAATGATGTGGTAAACCCTGTCGGTATCCGGGTTGAAGAACAACAGCACGCTGATGGCCACCATTTGCAGAGCGGTTTTCAGTTTGCCCACCATGGAAACCGCGACACTGGCGCGCTGACCGATTTCGGCCATCCACTCACGCAGTGCGGATACCACAATTTCACGGCCAATTATCACCAGCGCAGGTACGGCGAACCAAAAATGGGGGTTGGCCGCCAGCAGCAGAATAAGCGCTGCACTGACACTGAGCTTGTCCGCCACCGGGTCCAGAAAGGCACCAAAAGGCGTGCTCTGCTCCAGCTTGCGGGCCAGGTAACCATCCAGCCAATCGGTGATTGAGCCAAGAATAAATATCCCCGCAGTAACCGGGTAACGCCACTCCCAGGGCAGGTAAAACACCACAATAAAAATGGGGATCAAGGCGATTCGCATCAGCGTCAGAATATTGGGGAGGTTCCACATATAGAGGCTCGGTTGTGCCGTTTTCTGTCTATTTGTTAGTTGTTCCGTCATTCCTGCGAAGGCGGGAATAACGGCATTAAATCAGTGGCTTAGGAGTGACCATCACGAGATTGCCGCGTCGCCTGGATTGACTCGTACCATCCCTGGTGCTCGGCCTACGGTCGTGTTCGACGCCCAAATCGGCTGTCCTGCCGATTTGTGTCGCAATAACGAGTCTGCATTGCAAGTTACTCGTTGTGCAGGGCACTGTAAACCGTTTCCGCCAGTTTTCTGCTAACGGTTGGCACTCTGGCCAAATCCGCAACACTGGCCTGCTGCACTTGTTGCAGACCACCGAAGAATTTCAGCAGCTCCCGGCGGCGCTTGGGGCCAATACCCGGTATACCCTCCAGCGGTGAGGTGCGGCGCTTTTTGTCCCGCCGCTGTTTGTGGCCGGTGATGGCAAAGCGGTGGGCTTCGTCCCGCACCTGCTGAATCAGGTGCAGCACCGTCTGCTCGGCACTCAGTTCTTTATCGCCGCTTTCGTCGGCCAGATAAAGCGTTTCCAGCCCCGGCTTGCGAGTAACCCCTTTGGCAATACCCACCAGGGCCACCCCCACCACCCCCAGCTCTGCCAGAATTTCCTGCGCCCGGTGCATCTGACCTTTGCCGCCGTCGATAAAAAGTACATCCGGCAACTTGCCTTCGCCTTTTTGCAGGCGGGTATAACGCCGTTTCAACGCCTGAGCCATGGCTGCGTAGTCGTCACCGGGGGTAATGCCGTCGATATTGAAACGGCGGTAATCAGACTTCACCGGGCCGCTGTGGTCGAATACCACACAAGAAGCCACTGTCGCTTCGCCGCTGCTGTGGCTGATATCAAAACATTCCACCCGCTGAGGAACATCCTCCAAGCCCAGCATGGCTCCCAGGGATTCAAAGCGACTGTTTAAAGACGCCAGCGCCGCTATCCGCCCGGTGAGGTTTTCAGCGGCGGTGCGAACCGCCAGCTCCAGCCAGCGCGCGCGCGTGCCGCGCACCTGATGCTTGAGTTGCAGGCGGCGGCCCACCTGGTCGCTGAGCACCCCCTGTATCAGCTCACTGTCGGGAATCGCACTGTTGACGATAATTTCATCCGGCGGATCTGCTGCCCCCCTGCCCCGCAAATACAGCTGGGGGACAAAGTCTGCCAGCAGCTGCGATTCTTTAGTGGCCAGGGGCACTTTCGGGTGATAGCTGCGGCTGCCCAGAATGCGTCCGGCGCGCACGTAGAGCACGTGCACACAACAGTGGTCACCCTGCATAGCGGCCGCCACCACATCGCAGTTGCCGGTGCTGCTTTCAATCACCTGTTGGGCCTGCACTTTGCGAACAGAGGTAATCTGATCACGCAACTGCGCCGCGCGCTCAAAGGCCAGCTCAGCGGCGGCCTGTTCCATCTGGCGCTCTAGCTCAGTCATTAGCGAATCGGCGGTGCCATCCAGAAACATGCGACTGTGCTTTACATCCCGCTGATACTCGTCTTCACTCACCTGACCAACGCAGGGGGCGGTGCAACGCTTGATCTGGTACTGCAGGCAGGGTCGGGAGCGGTTGCGAAAGAAGCTATCTTCACACTGGCGCACGCGAAATGTCTTTTGCAAAAAACTGAGGGTTTCCCGCACCGCCTGCACGCTGGGAAAGGGGCCAAAGTAAGTGCCCTTGCGCTTTTTCATGCCCCGGTAAAACCCCAGGCGGGGGAACTGATCCCGGTCGGACAGAAAGATATAGGGGTAAGACTTATCGTCCCGCAGCAGAATATTGTAGGGCGGGCGGTATTGCTTGATCAGGTTCTGTTCCAGAATCAACGCTTCCGCTTCGGTCTCGGTAACGGTGACTTCCACACCACCGATACGGCTTACCAGAGCACGGGTTTTCGGTGCCAGGCCACCGGTTCCAAAATAACTGCTGACCCGTTTGCGCAGGTTTTTGGCTTTGCCCACATAGAGTACTTTGCCCTCGCCGTCGAGCATCTGGTAAATGCCCGGGCGCTGGGTAAGCTGTTTCAGAAAGGCCTTGCTGTCGAATGAAGCGGAAGAACTCATAGGCTCTCGGACGGGTCCACCAGGCCGTGGCGCACCGCCGCCAGGGTCAGTTCCACGTCGTTAGTGGCGCCAATTTTTTCGTAAATGCGGTACTTGTGGGTGTTGATGGTTTTCGGGCTGATTTTGATGATGGCGGAAATTTCGTTGGCGCGGTAACCGCTGGTGATCATCTGGGCAATCTGCAATTCCCTCTCTGTCAGCTGAACAAAGGGAGAGGCGCCATCAACCCCTTTAAGACTGCCAACTGCCATTTGCCGGGCCACTTCCGGGCTGATATAGGAATCCCCTGCCATCACCGTATCCAGGGCATCGCGCACTTCGCTGGCATCGGAGTTTTTGGCAATATACCCCCGCGCTCCGGCGCGCAACATTTTGGTGGGGTACAGCTCATCACTGGCAGCGCTGAGGCCAATCACTACCAGGTCGGGAAACAGGGTAATCAGCCGGGAGGTAGCCTCTATACCACCCATACCGGGCATGCGGATATCCATAAACACCACATCCGGATTGTGGTCGCGCACCAGATCGACGGCCTCCTCGCCACTGGTGCCTTCGGCAACAATCTCGATGTCACTCACCTCGGACAACAGGCGGCGAATACCCAGGCGCACCAAGTCATGATCGTCTACCAGTATTACCCGCGTCATCTCTACCCTCACCTGTACTTGCATTAGCGCGTAGCAGCCTATCATCCCTGTAAGATATTTCCTACAAAATGGGACAGATCGACGGTTTTGCTCGCCGCTTTAAAGCACTATGATAAGACCCTGATGCCGTGCTTATAAGGACATATCAATGCAAATAATAACCCGCACTCTGCTTCTTTTATCTGCCACCCTGTTATTGCCCGCCTGTGGCGGCGGAGGTGGCAGCAGTAATGGCAGCCCCAACCCCAACAACGCCACAACCACCCCGGTATTTCAACAAAGCGTCTTCGACCCCGCCAGCAATTTTGAAAACCGTTGCGAAACCCCGCGCAGTGGAACCAACCCGGCGACAGGCCGGGCCTATCCGGACCGCCAGGGCTCCACCCTGCTGGAAAATTACTGGTTGCGCTCCTGGAGCAACGATCTGTACCTGTGGTACGACGAAATCACCGATCGCAACCCGGCGAATTTCAGCGACACCGAAAGCTACTTCGAGCAGCTGAAAACCAACGCCCTGACCTCCTCCGGAAACCCAAGGGACAATTTTCACTTCACCTTTGATACCGAGCGCTGGCGGCAGCTGTCGCAATCCGGCGTCTCCGCCGGCTACGGCGCAAATTTCGCAGTGCTGCAAACTACCCCACCGCGCAGAATTGTAGTGGCCTATGTAGAGCCCGGGTCTGCCGCCGCCAATGCGGGCCTGAGCCGTGGCACCGAAGTACTGCAAGTGGATGGGGTGGACGCCGTCAACGGTGGCAGCCAGGCCGATGTAGACGTGCTTAACGCGGGCCTGCTGCCCAGCGCTACCGGACAGTCACACACATTTGTTGTGCGCGATGCGGGCGCCACCAGCTCCTACAGCGTTACCCTGCAATCCGCCAATATCACTTCCACACCGGTGCTGACCACCAGCATCATCAACACCTCCAGCGGTGATGTGGGCTACATCCTGTTCAACGATCATATTGCCACCGCTGAACAGCAACTGTTGGACGCCGTTCAGCAAATGGCCAACGCCAACATCACCGACCTGGTGCTGGACCTGCGTTACAACGGCGGCGGCTTTCTGTCCATCGCCAGCCAGATGGCCTATATGGTCGCCGGTTCCAACGCCACCTCCGGCAGAACCTTTGAAAACCTGGTATTCAACGACAAACACCGGGTAACCAATCCGGTCACCGGAGACCCCTTGGCACCCAGTCCGTTTCTGTCGGAAACCACCGGCTTGTCCGCCAGCGCAGGCCGGGCATTGCCATCTCTGAATCTGTCGCGGGTGTTTGTGCTCACCACCGGCGGCACCTGCTCCGCCAGCGAAGCCATTATCAACGGTCTGCGGGGTATCAATGTGGAGGTCATTCAGATCGGCTCCACCACTTGCGGCAAACCCTACGGCTTTTACCCCACGGACAACTGCGGCACCACCTACTTCACCATTCAGTTTGCCGGTGAAAACGATGCGGGCTTTAGCGATTACAGCGACGGCTTCTCACCCGCCAACGCCACCACCAATATCGGTGAACCGCTGGCCGGTTGCGCGGTGGCTGATGATTATTCCAGGCCACTGGGCGACCCCGACGAACGCCTGCTGGCCACCGCACTGCAATACCGTATTGACCGCACCTGCCCCACGCCCAGCGCCGTGATCGCCCGCCAGAATATTGGCAGCAGTGCCGCGTTGGAGGTGCCGGGCAGCGGAGCGATAATCAAACCCCTGTGGTTACAAAACCGCATACTGGAGCGCAACTGATGGCAGCAAAACCGCTGTGCAGGCTCTTGTTGGCAAGTCTTGTTGTTGCTCTGGCAGGCTGTCAGGTGCCCGCAAAAAGTGACCTTGTACCCGCCCGGCTAGTGTCGGAAAGCCAGCAACCAGGAGCACATCCACTGGCCCGCTTGATATCGGCCATGCTTGACGGCGCCAAAGTGACACTGGCGGACGATGCCTTTTACAACAGCAGCGAAGTGATTATTGAGGGCCCACGGCTGGGCCGCACGTTTGAAAAACCCAGGCACTTTCGCCTCTGGCTGAAGGATGGCCATTGTGTGTTAGAGCACGTTGAAAGCGCTCAGCGGTTTGTCGCTTATGGACTGGAGTGTGTGGCGGCTAACCCGATGTCATCCTGAGGAGTGAAACGACGGAGGATCTCGCAGTCACTGCTGTCCCATAAACTTTAAGTTTTCATCCCTGAATCACAGGAAAAATAAGGCCGTCAAAGAGTTTGGGTTCGCAGCAGACATGAATTGGGTATTGCTTGCTGTGACGCGCCGTAAACCCATCCATGGGGGCTCGAGGTCAGCATCCTTGCTGACCACGGTCACATCAAGCAATACCCAATTCATGTTGTTCGAGTTTGTGGGACAGCAATGTCTCGCAGTATAGATCCTTCGCTGCGCTCAGGATGACAGTGGGCTTTGGATGGCGGCGGCACGGTGGGGGTTACGAACACCCTACACCGTAATTGCCACCCGCAGCGAGTCCAGGCGCAATTCTGCCGCTTCCAGATAGGTGCACAGTTGCTCGCTGGTATCGCGAATGTGCCCAATTTCTTCCTGACGAATGTTGGGGTTTGCTTCTGCCAGAGCCTGTAAACGCTGCAGTTCCTGATTCTGCTGGCGCTGCATTTTTTCCAGTGCGGCCGCCACCAGTCCGCCCTGTTGTTTACCCGCCAGGGTTTGCGCCTGTTCAATCAATTCATTGATTTGCGGCCGTACCTGCCGCACCAGTTCCTGGGCGGTGGCAATGGCCACTTTTTTACCCAACCGCTGCAGGTGCTCCGGGGTCAATACCGCACTCAGGTCACGGCCATTGCTGTCCACCACCACCCGAACACTGCTCACCGGTAAATAGCGCTGCACTTGCAGGGATTTGGGCGCGCTGCACTGCAAGGTAAAGGTGGTTTCCAACAGTAGATTGCCGGGCTTTAATGGCGGCAGTTTCAGGGTGCACAGAGCGGTATTGCCAAAGTCGCTGCCGAGAATCATTTCCATGGCGCCTGACACCATAGGGTGTTCCCAGCTGAGAAAATGCATCTCCTCCCGGCTCAGCGCTTTGTTGCGATTGAAGGTTACCGTCATGCCATCGTCCAGCAGGCCCGGGAAGCGCTCAACCACCATATGCTCGCCGGGCTCCAGCACCAGAGCATCCAGGCTGTGGTGGTTGTGCTCAACACCGTACTGGTCGAACACTTGCTCCATATAGGCTTCCAGCTGACGCGGGCCCTCCGCCTCCATCAGCTGCTCCACCACCTGTTCGGCCTTTTGCGGGTGGCAGGAACTGAGTTCCAGCAAGCGGTCGCGGCCCTGTTGAAATTCGTGCAATGCCGCTTCAGTGGCCACCCGGGTATCTTTAATCAGTGGCTCCACCTCTGCATTACCCAACAGGCAACCTTGCAGGCGCTCTGCGTAGTGGCTGTGCACTGCACTGGCCACCGGACACACCCGCTCAAAGGCGTCAAGACCATCGTGGTACCAGCGCAGCAGTGTGCGCTGCGGGCTGTTGTCGTAAAACGGTACGTGAATCTGCACACTGTGGCGCTGGCCAATGCGGTCCAGGCGGCCAATGCGCTGTTCCAGCAAATCCGGGTTCAAGGGCAGATCAAACATCACCAGGTGGCGGGCGAACTGAAAATTGCGGCCTTCACTGCCAATTTCCGAACAAATCAACGCCTGAGCGCTGTCGTCCTCGTCGGCGAAATAGGCGGCGGCGCGATCCCGCTGCACCAGGCTCATGCCTTCGTGAAACACCGCAGACTGTACGCCGCAGCGAATATTCAGGTGGGCTTCCAGTTGTTCCGCTGTAGAGGCATCGGCGCAAATCACCAGGGCCTTCTGGTTGCGATCTTGTTCCCGCAGATTCGCCAGCCAATCCGCCAACCACTTCACTCGGGGGTCCAATGCCAACCAGCCAGCACCGAGCAGGTGCTCCGGTTTTAGCCGCTGTTCAACAGGGGCATCTTCCAGTTTACTGGTGTATTCCACGGGGGCAGGCAGCTTGCAGGGGTTGAGGCGACGCTCTGGAAAGCCCGCTACTGCGTCGCGGGTGTTGCGAAACAGCACCCGGCCAGTACCGTGACGATCCAGCAGCGAACGCACGGTGTCATCAATCACCTGGTCGACGGCTTCGTCACCATCCAGAGCCTGCAACAGCACATGGCTTTCATCACCCAGATAGTGTTGTAATTCATCTTTTAACACAGACGAATGGCGCAATTTTTCCGCCACATCACTGGCGGTCAACTGCTCCACCAGTTCGCTGACGCGCTGGTAGTCGCTTTCTTCATCGCAGAATGTTTGCAGGTCGTAGTAGCGATCCGGGTCCAGCAAACGCAGGCGGGCAAAGTGGCTTTCGATACCCAATTGCTCCGGGGTGGCCGTCAGCAGTAACAGGCCGGATACGGCTTGTGCCAGAGTTTCGATGCATTGATATTGCGGGCTGGCTTGTTGTTCGCTCCACTGCAAATGGTGGGCTTCGTCCACCACCATCAAGTCCCAGCCAGCGGTGGCTGCCTGTTGCAGGCGCTCGCCATTGTCCGTCAGAAATGACAGGTTACAGAGCACCAGTTGAGCGCTTTCAAAGGGGTTTTGTATGCTGTCGTTATCTTCACCACAAAGGGCCTGGCAACGTTCTTCGTCGAGAATGGTAAACATCAGGTTAAAGCGGCGCAGCATTTCCACCAGCCACTGATGTACCAGGCTGTCGGGGACCACTATCAGCACCCGACCGGCGCGACCAGACACCAATTGCTGGTGAACAATCAACCCCGCTTCGATGGTTTTGCCCAGGCCCACCTCGTCTGCCAGCAACACTCGCGGCGCATGGCGGCTGGCTACTTCGTTGGCAATATACAACTGGTGCGGCAGCAACTGCACTCTGGCCCCCAGCAAACCGAATACCGGGCTCTGCTGATGGCGGTGGTTATAAGCCAGGGTTTGCTGGCGCAGCTCGAAGCGGCTGAGCTTGTCGATCTGACCGGCGAACAGGCGATCCTGGGGCTTGCTGAACTGCACAAAACTGTCCAGATCCAACTCTTCAATGCAGCATTCATTACCCTTGTGGTCGCGGCCGATATAGGTGATATAACCGCCCTCCTCCCGCGCCTCCAGCACCTCCAGTTGATCGCCCTCGGCGTTGCGAATGCGATCTCCCGGGTTGTAGCACACACGGCTCAAAGGGGCGTTGTCTGCGGCGTAGGTACGCTGCTCACCAATCGCCGGAAAGCTCAAGGTTACCCGGCGATGGCCGGCCTCCACCACAATGCCCAGCCCGGCATCGGACTCGGTATTGCTGACCCAGCGCTGGCCCGTAATAAACTGGGAATTGCTAAATCGGGAATGACTCAAGGACGCTTACACCAAACAGGAACAACAGAGGGCGCAGATTATACCCGCTGGCGTGTGAAAGTTGTGACACAATCACCCCTTTGTGACCCGGAAATTGACCCATGCCAACCTGCCCATGTGGATCAGATCAAAACTATTCACATTGCTGCCAACCCCTGCACCGTGGCGCGGCGGCAAGCAGTGCAGAAGCGTTGATGCGCTCCCGTTACAGCGCATTCAGCATGGGCTTGATCGACTACCTGATAAGCAGCCACCACCCCGGCAAACGCACCCCTAATGACCGTCATAATCTGCAACAAACCATGGAGAATACCCGCTGGCTGAATCTGCAAATTATCGACAGCACATCGGAAAACAGCGTTGAATTTATCGCCACCTACGAGGAAAAAGGCGGCCTTGGCCAGTTACACGAACGCTCCAGCTTTGTGCACGAAAACGGCCACTGGTACTACCTGGATGGCGACCAGCTAACGTCCCCGAAAATCAACCGCAACGATCCCTGTCCGTGCGGCAGCGGCAAGAAATTTAAGAAGTGTCATAACGGCTGACTGACACAAAAAGGGGGACGTGTGATATTCACCTGTACAGAAATCACGGACACTTCACCCAATTCAATGCTATTTCGGCTAATTTCGTGCCCTTGGCAAAATTGCGTAGGGTGGATTAGCCGCGAAGCGGCGTAATCCACCAATCAGGGCTCAAAATTGGCGACCAAACCATATATAAGCACTCACTGCTGTCCCACAAACTTTGAGCCCAGAGTTCCTAAACCGTGGGAAATACAAGAGTGTCAAAGGATTTAAGTTCTCAGCAGACATGAATTGGGTCTTGCTTACTGTGACGCGCCGTGAACCCATCCCTGGGGGCTCGAGGCCAGCATCCCTGCTGGCCACGGTCACATCAAGCAAGATCCAATTCATGTTGTTCGAGTTTGTGGGACAGCAATGATAAGCACTATGTGGTGGATTAGGGTTTTGGCTAACGGTTACTGCCAACTGTCGCCGAACTTCATACCTAACTCCGCAGCTTCCGCCAGAGTGTTATCATTCTCAACCATTCTTGAATGCAGCCAAACCAGTGACAACAAACCGCATCCTGATTATTGGCTACGTCTGGCCAGAACCCAACTCCTCCGCTGCCGGTGCGCGTGTTATTCAGTTAATCCAGTGCTTTCAGCAGCGGGGCTGGCAGGTTCATTTTGCCACGGCGTCAGCTCCCACAGAGCATATGGCCAACCTGCCTGCCATGGGCGTGGGTACGAAAAGTATTCTGATCAATGATTCCAGTTTTGACACCTATGTACAGGACTTGCAGCCGGATGTTGTGGTGTTCGACCGCTTTGTGAGCGAAGAACAATACGGCTGGCGGGTGGAAAAACAGTGCCCGAATGCCCTGCGGGTACTGGACAGCGAAGACCTGCACTGCCTACGGGATGCCCGCCATCGAGCCCACCGCCAGCAGCGTCCGCTGGAACCCGCAGACTGGGTCAGCGATATGGCCCTGCGGGAAGTGGCGGCCATATACCGCAGTGACCTCACGTTGGTGATTTCCGAATACGAAATGTCACTGCTGCAAGAGGTTTTTTCCGTCCCCGCAAACCTGTTACACCACTGCCCCTTTATGCTCGACCTCAGCGGCATGACTGCTGAGCGGTTACCGACATTTGACGAGCGCAGTCAGTTTATTTCCATTGGCAATTTTCGCCACGCCCCCAACTGGGATGCGGTGCTTTATTTAAAAGAAACCATCTGGCCGCTTATTCGCCAACAACTGCCCCATGCCGAGCTGCATATTTACGGCGCCTACCCGCCCCCCAAGGCAACCGCACTGCACAATCCCAAACAGGGATTTATGGTCAAAGGCTGGGCCCACGACGCCTTTGCAGTGATGCGCGCCGCCCGGGTCAACCTGGCGCCACTGCGTTTCGGCGCTGGTATCAAAGGCAAGCTGGCCGATGGCATGCTGTGTGGCACCCCTTCGGTGACCACGGATATTGGTGCCGAGGGCATGACCGGCGGGCTGTCCTGGGGTGGCACCATTGCCAACAATCCGGAGCAATTCGCCGACGCTGCTGCCAGCCTCTATCAACACCCAGGCAACTGGCAACAGGCACAGCAACAAGGCTTTGCCATTGCCGACAAACTGTTCGACAAACATCGTTGTGGTCACAGCCTGATTCAAACCATAGAAATCTGCCAGCAAAACCTGCAGTCACACCGCTTGGGTAATATCACCGGTGCCATGCTGCGCCACCACCATCATCGCAGCACCCAGTTTATGGGCCAGTGGATAGAGGCCAAAAACCGCCTGCTAGAAGCAGAGCAACCCCCTAAGTAGCAACGCCCCAAAACCGGGCACCACACCCTCTCATCGCACCACAGTTGTGCACCAAAGATACATTTAGCTTTAAATATCTTCCATAACACCTTGTTTTTAATGCGCCATATAACTGGGCGTAGATATTGCATCAATGTGACGCGCACTGGCGTATACCCTATAAACGATTACAACAACACTGAAATCCCGGGGGATAAATGAAACTGATTACTGCCGTGATAAAACCCTTCAAGCTGGACGAGGTTCGCGAGGCCCTGTCCGCTGTTGGCATCAGCGGTGCCACAGTCACCGAAGTGAAGGGCTTTGGCCGTCAGAAAGGCCACAATGAAATCTACCGTGGCGCGGAGTACGTGGTGGACTTTCTGCCCAAGGTCAAACTGGAAGTGGCCGTTGACGACGAACTGGTGGACAGCGCCATCGAAGCCATTGTCGAAAGCGCCCGCACCGGCAAGATTGGCGACGGCAAGATTTTTGTTGCCTCACTCTCAGAAGCCATCCGCATACGCACCGGTGAAACCGGCTGCAACGCTCTATAAGGAACACACCATGAAAACCAAACTGCTTTTGGCAGCCTGCATGCTGCTGCCCGGCCTTGCCGCCGCTGACGAGCTCAACCCGGCCAACACCTCGTGGATACTTACCTCCACCGCCCTGGTACTGTTTATGACCCTGCCCGGCCTGGCGTTGTTTTACGGCGGCCTGGTGCGGGTCAAAAATGTACTCTCGGTTTTGATGCAGTGCTTTGCCATCGCTGCTGCCGCTTCTCTGATCTGGTTTATCTGCGGCTACAGCCTGGCTTTTTCCGAAGGCAACGCCTTTATCGGTGACTTCAGCAAGATACTGATGGCCGGGATTGGCAAAGACACCCTGTCTGGCGACATCCCGGAATCCCTGTTTATGATGTTCCAGATGACTTTCGCCATCATCACCCCGGCGCTGATTGTCGGTGGTTTTGCGGAACGCATGAAGTTCGGCGCCATGCTGCTGTTCAGCTGCATCTGGCTGCTGCTGGTATACGTGCCCATCACCCACTGGGTGTGGGGCGGCGGCTGGCTCGGCTCCATGGGCCTGTACGACTTTGCCGGTGGCACTGTGGTGCATATCACCGCCGGTGTCGCTGCACTGGTGGCCGCCATTGTGCTGGGGCCACGGCGCGGCTTTCCCGCCGTTGCCATGCCGCCACACAACCGCACCATGGTGGTGACCGGTGCCGGTATGCTGTGGGTGGGCTGGTTTGGCTTTAACGGCGGCAGCGCCCTGGGAGCCAACGGCGATGCAGCCATGGCAATGCTGGTTACCCACATCTCTGCCGCAGCCGGCGTGTTGACCTGGTCGGCTATCGAATGGATTCGCTTTGGCAAACCCAGCGTGGTGGGCGCGGTTACCGGCATGGTGGCCGGGCTCGGCACCATTACCCCCGCATCCGGTTTTGTCGGCCCCGGTGGTGCCCTGGTAATCGGCTTGCTGGCGGGCTCAATCTGCTTTTACGCCACCCAATACATCAAGCACAAACTGAAAATCGATGATTCACTGGATGTGATGCCTGTGCACGGCGTGGGCGGCATTCTCGGCACCCTGATGGCGGGTATTTTCTGCAGCACCGGTCTGGGCATATTCAGCGGCTACGGCTTTGCCGATGGCATAGAATCCATCGGCGGGCAATTGAAAGTACAGGCAATTGGCGTACTGGCTACCGCCACCTACACCGCGGTGGTGACCTGGGTGATTCTGAAAATTGTTGGCGCAATGACCGAGCTGCGCGCCAGCGAGGAAGAAGAAGTCAACGGCCTGGACCGCTCCGATCATGAGGAAGAAGGGTACAAGCTGTAAAAACAGTATTTTGTCATCCTGAGCGCAGCGAAGGATCTCACAGTGCAGCACTTTCGAGATTCTTCGTCGCGCTAATGATTAGGGGGCCCTGACTTGAATAGCACTTACCTGAATCCGTGATTTCAGAGTGAGTGTAGAGTGCAAGATATTGGTTTCACCATTAAAGGGGTCCACCATTAAAGGTGTCATTAAAGGGGTCACATTAAAGGGGTCAGAGCCCTTTAGCAGCACCCACCTCATCATCCCTAATCTTACCGGGCCGCCCTCGCCGCGTTTGTCCAACCTTCATGCCTAGTTTTTTCTCCATTAAAGGGGTCAGTATTTATTAAAGGGGTCAGAGCCCTTTAGAGTATTAAAGGGGTCAGAGCCCTTTAGCAGCACCCACCTCATCACCCCTAATCTTACCGGGCCGCCCTCGCCGCGCTTGTCCAACCTTCATGCCTAGTTTTTTCTCAATCTTTTCCTTAAAAAGATCACTACCCAACGGCGTTCCAGTTTGCCAGGCAGCACGAATATCTTCCAGAACATCTTTATCTAAATGGGCCTTGAATAGTTCTTTGTAGGCAGTTTGCCTTTCTGTCGGAGCCTTACCCAACGATGCATACAAGCCATGGTGAGTGACAAGTGGATTAACCCTTCCCTGCCCATTGCAACGATAGCTCGACCAGCGGTAGTGGGCAGGTGATTTCACCATATTGGCACGCACAGGATTCAGTTCAATATAGCGCATACAGGTCAGCAGGTATTCATCGTCCGACACCAGACTGGCCTTATAACGCCCCTCCCAAATAGAACCACTGGTGCCGTACGTGTGGTTCACATAGGGCACATAACGACGGCCAACGTACTGCATCATACGGGTAATGGAATCTTTATTCTGCGGGGTTGCAAGAATATGAACATGGTTGGTCATCAAGACATAGGCGTGAATCGCACAATGGTAGCGTTTGGCGCCCTCCTCCAGCCAGCTCAGGTAGGCTGCATAATCCGAATCTTCAAAAAATACCGGATCACGGCTGTGGCCCCGCTGGACAATATGTGCCGGGACTCCGGGAATGAAAAATCTGGGTTTTCTAGGCATTGGAGGGCTTCTTATTGGGATTGACGGAAGGATAGCACCTGAAGGCATCAACTTAAAGGGCTCTGACCCCTTTATTGCAGCACGTTATAGATTTTGACAGAGAATATTGAACTCCATAATAAGAAACAGGGGGAACCATGCTCAATAAACTTCGTAACCTGGGTCCTGGCGTATTGGTTACCGCCGCCTTTATTGGCCCCGGCACTGTTACCGCCTGCACCGTTGCCGGTGCCAGCTTTGGCTATGTGCTGCTGTGGGCGCTGCTGTTCGCTACTCTGGCCACCATTGTTTTGCAGGAAATGTCGGCGCGCCTGGGCACCATTACCCAGAAGGGCATGGGCGAAGTTCTGCTGCACAGCTTGCAGCAGTCACCGCTCAAGTGGCCACTGTTTATTTTGGTATTGCTGGCCTTGTACGCCGGTAACGCCGCTTACGAAGGTGGCAACCTGGCGGGTGCGGCGCTGGGAGTAGAGGCAGTTTTTGGCGATTCACCGCTGGTTTTCAACAGTGCCGTAATCGCCTTGACCCTGCTGGGGGGTACACTGCTGTTGCGGGGCAGCTATCGGCAAATTGAAAAGGTATTGATCGGCTTGGTACTGCTGATGGGCATTGCCTTTATTGTCACCTTCTTTGTGGTTGGCCCCTCTGTTACGGATATGCTAGCCGGCATGTTTTCGCCGCAAATCCCCGAAGGCAGCTTGCTAACGGTTATCGCCCTGATAGGCACCACCGTAGTGCCCTACAACCTGTTTCTGCACGCCTCCGCCGCCAAGACGCGCTGGAAAGGGGAAGGTGATTTATCAGAGGCTCGCAGCGACGCGGTAATCTCTATTGGTTTGGGCGGTTTGATCGCCATATTGATTGTCTCCACCGCTGCTGCCAGCCTGTTTGCCAACCAGATTAGCGTTAACAGTGCCGCTGATATGGCGGTGCAGTTTGAGCCACTGTTCGGTTCGTTTTCAAAATACCTGCTCGGTCTTGGCCTGTTTGCCGCTGGCTTAAGCAGCACCATTACTGCGCCCCTGGCCACCGGCTATGCGGTGTCGGAGATACTGCAATTAAAAGGTGGAGCCAGCGGCAAAGGGTTCAGAATTATTGCGGTCAGTATTTTGCTGATTGGCGCGGCATTGGCTCTGACCGGCATTAAGCCAATCAAGATTATCTTGCTGGCGCAATTCGCCAATGGTCTTCTATTGCCTATCGTTGCCGGGTTTTTGCTCTACGCTATGAACCGCAAAAACCTGTTGGGTGAACACGCCAATGGCTGGCTGGCCAATAGCTTAGGCATTGGGGTAGTGGTACTGACGGCTGGTTTGGGGGCAAGGATGATCGCCAAGGGGTTGGGGGTGATGTAGCGCATACCTGCACCACCCTCAAGCATGAGAGTAGCTACACTATGGCGAAAGAGGTTGCAGACTCCCCTTCTTAGGAGATTCTTCGCTACGCTCAGAATGACAGTATAGCTACTCAGCCACGTCTGTATTTTGCCCACCAAAAGCCGCTAACAAGCTGCGAATCAGCTCCGCCAGTTCCAGCGTCATAATGGAAAAGTCCACGTCAAAGCGTTCGGCGGCGTCACTGGTATACACCTCGTCCGCTTTGTCCTGAATCATATCCCCGTAACGAATGCGCTTGATGGTGAATTTCTCGTCCACCAGGCAGGCAATGCCGCTTTTTGAGATCAACTCAATCTTGCTGACGTACATACCCGCCTGAATGTGATTGCGGATTTCAGCGGCGGTCAGCAGTTGGTTTTTGCAGCGAATTACCCCGCCTTCGTCGCTGGGGTCGCGCAGTTCGCATTCCGTACCCAGCTCAAAGCCTTCCGGAGCCTGGCCGGATTGCAGCCAGCCGGTCATTACCTGGGCGGGAGTATCCATGGTAGTCAGTGGCACCACCGGCAGAGAACCCAGCGCCGCACGCAGCCCTTCGCAAAAGTCTTCGCCACCTTTGGCAGAGGCGGAATTCACCACCAGAAATTGGCCTTTGCTATCCACATATCCGTGCTGAATGCGGGAACGCACAAAAGCCCTGGGCAGCAGGGAGAAGATCATCTCGTCCTTGATTTCCTGGCGCTCCTTGCGGCCCACCTTGCGGCCCTGTTGCGCCTCGATCTCGTCCACTTTCTCCTGCACCTGCTCATTGACCACGGCGGCGGGCAATACCTTGTCCTGGCGTTTGGCAGCGAGCATGTGAAAGCCGTTACTGCTGTGCAGAAACAGCCCGTCTTCCCCCGCCCTGCTTCCACCCAGGGGCGGCACCCAACCGATGCGACTGACATCCTGACTGCCACAGGGTGTAAACGCCTGCTCCGCCAATTGGTTGTGCAGCGCACTCTCGTCGATATCAAAGGACTGGGTAAAACGGAAGACCTGGATATTTTTGAACCACATACCGGGGATGCTCTTGTTATTTTCGGGCGGCGACTATAGCAAAATTTGTCGGCATGTTTGTTAGAATGCCTGTCCATTTATGACAATACCCTGCCATGCAACAAATCCAGTGGTACCCCGGCCATATGCACAAAGCCAGCAAAGAGATGAAAAAGCTCTTGCCGGAGGTGGACCTTATTATCGAAGTGCTGGACGCGCGCATTCCGTTCAGCAGCGAAAACCCCATGATTCGCAGTATTCGCGGCGACAAGCCCTGCATCAAAGTGCTGAGCAAAAGCGACCTGGCAGACCCCCGGCGCACCGCCATTTGGCAGCAATACCTGGAGCGGGAGCAAGGGGTGAAAACCCTGGCCATCACCACTGAAGACCCCAACCGGGCGCTGCAAATCACCGACCTGTGCCGCAAAATGCTGCCCCACAAAGACCAGGGCGCGAAAAGCATTAACGCCATGATCATGGGCATTCCCAACGTGGGCAAATCCACCCTGATCAACCTGCTGGCCGGGCGCACCATCGCTAAAACCGGCAACGAGCCGGCTGTCACCAAAGGCCAACAGCGCATTAACCTGCGCAACGGCATTGTGTTGCACGACACCCCCGGCGTACTCTGGGCCAATCTGGAAAACCGCAATACCGGCTATCGTTTGGCGGTGACCGGGGCGATTAAAGATACCGCCATCGACCACGACGACGTGGCGTTTTTTGCCGCTGACTTTTTACTGGCCAACTACCCCGGGCAAGTAGCCGAGCGCTACAACATTGCCCGATTGCCGGACCCGCACAGCCCCAGCCCGGCACTGGAATTGCTGGAACTGGTAGGCGCAAGGCGCGGCTGCCTGGGCAGCGGTGGCCGGGTAGACCTGGATAAAGTAGCGAAAATACTGTTGACTGAGCTGCGCGCCGGCACCATCGGCCCGCTGACCCTGGAAACCCCACAGGAAATGGAACAAGAGCTGGCACAACTGGATATTATCCGCGCAAAAAAAGCCGCCAGACAGGACGCCCGTAAACAACGACACAGAGGGAACGCTGAATGAAATCGCTAACAATCATTATCCTTACCGCCGCCCTGGTGGTGGGGGCATTTTTTCTGTTCAAACCTCAAACCACTGACAATGGCAACCCCATTACCCCACCCTGGGATATCACAGTACACGAAGACGGCAGCAGTTCCGTATTCGGCATTCAACTGGGTGAAACCGCTTTTATAGAGGCCGCTCACATTCTGGGCTGGGACCGGGAGGTGGCCATACTGATTGGCAACGACGATGTAGCCAGTCTGGAAATGTACTACAGCCGCTTCCGCAGCGGCGCTTTTACCGGCAAACTGGTGGTGGCCTCCAATGCATCACCCCACGTGGCCGCGCAACTGGCAGAACAATCCGCGGGCGGCGAATACCTGGGCACCGGCTCCCGGCGTTTCGATATCGAACTGTCGCAACTGGACAGCAGTCAAAAACTGGCGGTAAAGACCCTGAGCTTTATTCCCACTATTAACCTGGATGCGGAAATTATCGAAGGTCGCTTCGGCAAAGCCACAGAAATTATAAAAGTCGGCGACAGCCAGCACTTCCTCTACCCGCAAAAAGGGCTGGATATCGCCCTCAACCCCAAGGGCAAGGAAACCCTGCAGTACATCGCCCCAAAGCACTTTCACCTGCTGCATCAGCCATTGGTGCAGCAACCGCCTGAGCAACCTCAATGAGCAATCAACACAGTGCCGACATTCTCGGCAAAACCAACCAGCTGCGAGTCGTCAAACAGCTGGATTTTGGCGTCTATCTCGATGGCGGTGAACTGGGGGAAATTCTGCTGCCCAACAAATGGCTGCCGGAAAACTGCAAACCCGGCAACCTGGTAAAAGTGTTCGTCTACCTGGACAGCGACGACCAACCCATCGCCACCACCCAGCGCCCACGCATTCAGGTAGGCCGCTGCGCGCATTTGACATGTGTGGAGGTAAACAAAATCGGCGCCTTTATGGATTGGGGGCTGGCCAAAGACCTGTTGGTGCCCTTTGGCGAACAAAGCAAACCCATGCGCGAAGGTTACAGTTACACCGTATTCGCCTATGTAGACAACGCCAGCCAACGCATTGCCGGCAGCACCAGGCTCAACCGCTTCTTGCCAGAAACCGCTGATGGCAATTTCAGCCCTGGGTTGCCGGTAAAACTGCTGATAAGCGGCCGCACCGACATGGGCTACAAGGCCGTCATTGACGGCACTCACCTGGGTCTGCTGCACAAAAGCGAAGCCCTGCAAGGCATACAAATCGGTAAAAAAATTGACGGATTTATCAAAGATATTCGTGACGACGGCCGCATTAACCTATGCCTGCAAAAACACAACAAAGCCAGCCGGGATCAGTTGCAACAGCAAATCCTGGATTATCTAAAGGAGCAGGGTGGGGTTTCTTACCTGACTGATAAAAGTCTGCCGGAAGCGATTTATGCGCAGTTTAAAGTGAGTAAAGGAAGTTACAAGAAAGCGCTGGGTGGGCTGTACAAACAACGGCTGATTGAGATTGATAACGAAGAAATTCGCTTAACCTTGTAGGGTGGATTAGCGCAGCGTAATCCACCATGTCCGAAATAGTTGGTGGATTACGCTGCGCTGACCCTACAAACAACCCTGTTCAGACCGCCACCGCGCACGAAGGAAAGAACCAGGATACAAAAGCTATAGATTCCCGCCTGCGCGGGAATGACGAAATCCAACCTTCCCCCAAATTACCACCAACACCCCACCCAAGATCAGCACTGACGCCAGCAGCAATCGCAAGGTAATTCCCTCCCCTGCAAACACCACACCACCAACAGCGGCAATCACCGGCACCAATAACTGCACCACTGCCGCCTGCACAGACGTAATGCCCTTTAAAGCCACGTACCAGATGGCGTAACCCACACCAGAGGTGAGCGCACCGGAAACAATCGCCAACATAACCCCCCGTGACGACAACTGGGCAAACGGAAATACAATGGCCAGCAAAACTGCAACCATTGGCATGGTATGCAAAAAATAGCGTGCGGTGTCCAACAAGGGATTTTGCGCCCCTTTGCCAGCAAGGGTGTACAGCCCCCAGGCGATACCGGCCAGGCACATCAACGCACTGCCTGCAAAAGCAGGTGCGCTATAAGAGGTTGGCAACACCAGATAAACAAACCCTGAAAAAGCGACCAATGCGCCAACCCATTCGGCAATAGTCAGTTTATTGCCCGACCAAAGCCCGGCAACAATAATGGTAATTTGCACAGTACCGAACAACAGCAACGCCCCAATACCCGTAGGCAACGAAATATAGGCATAGGAAAATGCCGCTGCGTAAACAAAAAGGTATAGAGCGCCTTTCCAGTTACTGCGGGTCTGTTCGGTTTTGTCTCGAACAAGAACAGACACCAGCAGCAATAAGGTAATCGCACCTGACAGCAACCGAATGGCCGTAAAGCTGCCTGCATCAATAACCCCTTCTGCCAGTGCAAGACGGCACAAAATCGAGTTACCGGCAAACGCCAGCAGTGCCAGCACAGTGCAAACAAGGATTTTCATAGAGGTGATTATTGAGTGAGTATTTCGCCGGGGTCAAGGCAAAACGGTTCTGCCTTCAAATACATCCACTCAGGCAGATCATCGACATCACAAAGCTGGCACCCGCACGCACCCTTCCATCAGAATTCTCGCACTGCGACTCATAATGGCTTTTGTCACACTCCATTGGTCACCCTGCTCTACCGCTTCTGCCCCCACTTTTAAAGTGCCGGATGGGTGCCCAAAGGTAACCGAATGACGTTCACCACCCCCGGCAACCTGATTGACCAAAGTACCGGGAATCGCCGCGGCGGTGCCAATGGCAACCGCAGCGGTGCCCATCATGGCGTGGTGGAGTTTGCCCATGGACAGTGCGCGCACATTCAAATCGATGCTCTCGGCGGTGATGCTCTTGCCGCTGGAAGCAGTGTAATTTTGCGCGGGGGCGACAAAGGCAAGTTTGGGTGTATGCTGGCGCTGCGCAGCCTCATCTATGGAAGCTATCAGGCCCATATTAACAGCACCGTATGCGCGCAACGTTTCCAGTCGTTCCAGTACAGCTTCGTCGCTATTGATACTGTCTTGTAGCTCAGTTCCGGTGTAGCCAAGGTCAGCGGCATTGACAAAAATAGTGGGAATACCCGCGTTGATCAAGGTGGCTTGAATGGAGCCACTGGCCACAATATTTTCTGGCACTTCGATGCAATCAACCAGATTGCCGGTGGGGAACATGGAGCCTTCAGCGTCTGCCGGGTTCATAAATTCCAGCTCAATTTCAGCGGCGGGGAAAGTTACACCGTCCAACTCAAAATCGCCGGTTTCCTGTACCTGAGCGTTGGTGATCGGCACATGGGCAACAATGGTTTTGCCGATATTGGCCTGCCAGATACGCACTACCGCTACACCATTTTCGGGAATACGATCCGCACTTAACAAACCGCTGTGTATGGCAAACGGCCCCACCGCCGACGACAGGTTGCCGCAGTTGCCACTCCAATCCACGAAGGGTTTGTCGATGGACACTTGGCCAAACAGGTAGTCCAGATCGTGACCGGGCTGGCTGCTTTTGGAAACGATTACGGTTTTGCTGGTACTGGACGTTGCGCCGCCCATACCATCAGTCTGCTTACCGTAAGGGTCCGGGCTGCCAATCACACGTTGCAGTAACTGATCGCGAGCTGCGCCGGGAACCTGAGCGGATTCCGGCAAATCTTCAAGGCTAAAAAAAACGCCTTTGCTGGTGCCACCGCGCATATAGGTGGCGGGGATGCGAATTTGGGGGGCGTGGTTCATTACATTGTCTCGCACTATTTTGTAGGGCGGATTAGCGTCAGCGTAATCCGCCGCTCTTTCTGGTGGATTACGCTGACGCTAATCCACCCTACGGGTCGTATCATTCTGAGGGAGCGGCAAGAAAATCCTGCGCAAAACGTTGCAATACACCACCGGCTTGGTAAATCGACACCTCTTCGGCAGTGTCCAAACGGCAGATAACGGGCACTTCTTCCCTGTCACCATTACTGCGAGTAATCACCAATGTCAGAGTCGTCCTTGGAGCTGGTTTTCCCTGCACATCGTAAATTTCAGTGCCGTCGATACTCAGGGTGTGGCGAGTAACGCCGGGCTGAAACTCCAGTGGCAATACACCCATGCCAATCAGGTTGGTGCGGTGTATGCGTTCAAAGCCTTCCGCCACGATCACTTCCACCCCGGCCAGACGTACGCCTTTGGCGGCCCAGTCCCGGGAGGAGCCTTGTCCATAATCCGCACCGGCAACGATAATCAGCGGCTGTTTGCGCTGCATATAGGTTTCGATGGCTTCCCACATGCGGGTGACTTTGCCGTCCGGTTCGATACGGGCCAGGGAGCCCTGCACCACTTCGCCATTTTCCTGCACCATTTCGTTGAACAGTTTCGGATTGGCAAAGGTGGCACGCTGAGCGGTGAGGTGGTCACCCCGGTGGGTGGCGTAGGAATTAAAGTCTTCTTCCGGCAGGCCCATTTTCGCCAGGTATTCGCCGGCAGCGCTGCTGGCCATAATCGCGTTGGAGGGCGACAGGTGGTCGGTGGTGATGTTATCGCCCAGCACTGCCAGTGGGCGCAAGCCACTCAAACTGCGCTCGCCAGCCAGTGCGCCTTCCCAGTACGGCGGGCGGCGGATATAGGTACTTTGTGGACGCCAGTTGTACAGGGGGTCACTTTTTTCCACCCCATCCTTTTCCAAGTCAAACATTGGAATATACACATCGCGGAATTGCTGCGGTTTTACTGCCTTTTTCACAATGGCGTCGATGTCTTCATCGCTTGGCCAAATATCTTTCAAGGTAATGGGCTTGCCATTCTGGTCGTGGCCGAGCACATCTTTTTCAATATCAAAACGAATAGAGCCCGCCAGTGCGTAGGCCACCACCAGCGGCGGCGATGCCAAAAACGCTTGCTTGGCGTAGGGGTGAATACGGCCATCAAAATTGCGGTTGCCGGACAGCACCGCCGTTGCGTACAGGTCGCGATCGACAATTTCCTGCTGAATGACCGGGTCCAGGGCACCGCTCATGCCGTTGCAGGTGGTGCAGGCAAAGGCCACCACACCAAAGCCCAGTTGTTCCAATTCTGGCAAAAGGTCCGCTTCTTCCAGGTACATTTTTACGGTTTTGGAGCCGGGTGCCAGAGAGCTTTTTACCCAGGGTTTGCGGGTTAAACCCAGGCGATTGGCATTTCGCGCCAGCAATCCGGCGGCGATAATATTGCGCGGGTTACTGGTGTTGGTGCAACTGGTGATGGCGGCAATAATAACTGCGCCGTCTGGCATTTCGCCTTCGGTCTCGGTGTACTCGGCGGCAACACCCCGCTCCGCCAGTTGTGCCGCAGGCAACAAGGCGTGCGGGTTGGATGGCCCGGCCAGGTTGCGACCAACAGTGGATAAATCAAAGGTTAATACGCGTTCGTATTGAGCGTTCTTCAGGTCGTCTGCCCACAAACCAGTGTGCTTGGCGTACTGTTCTACCAGGGCCACCTGCTCGTCGTCGCGGCCTGTCATTTTCAGGTAATCAATGGTTTGCCCGTCGATAAAAAACAGGCCAGCGGTAGCGCCAAATTCCGGGGTCATGTTGGCGATGGTGGCGCGGTCGCCCAGGCTGAGCCTGGAGGCACCCTCGCCATAAAATTCCAGGTAGGCCCCCACAACCCGTTCGCGGCGCAAAAATTCCGTCAGCGCCAGTACCAGGTCGGTACCGAGAATACCCGGCTGTAATTCGCCGGTTAATTTCACACCGACAATATCCGGCAAACGCATCCAGGAGGCCCGGCCCAGCATCACGCTTTCCGCTTCCAGGCCACCAACACCCACAGAAATCACTCCCAGAGCATCCACCATAGGCGTGTGGCTGTCGGTACCCACGCAGGTGTCCGGGAAGGCCACGCCATCGCGCACCTGCACCACCGGCGACATTTTTTCCAGGTTGATCTGGTGCATGATGCCGTTGCCTGGGGGAATCACATCCACATTGTCGAAGGCGGTTTTGGTCCAGTTGATAAAGTGGAAACGGTCGTCGTTGCGGCGGTCTTCGATGGCGCGATTTTTTTCAAAAGCGTCTTCTTCAAAACCGGCGTGCTCCACTGCCAGGGAGTGATCCACAATTAACTGAGTGGGCACCACCGGGTTTATTTGCGACGGGTCGCCACCTTTGTCAGCAATGGCGTCACGCAAACCGGCAAGGTCCACCAGTGCGGTCTGGCCGAGAATATCGTGGCACACCACCCGCGCCGGAAACCAAGGGAAATCCAGCTCTCGCTTGCGCTGAATAATTTGTTTTAACGAATCGGTTAATCTGTGCGGGTCGCAACGGCGCACCAGATTTTCCGCCAATACGCGGGAGGTATATGGCAGTTTATCGTAGGCACCAGGCTGAATGGCTTCCACCGCTGCGCGGGTGTCGAAAAAATCCAGCTCGGTGTTGGGTAGTGGCTTGCGATATTGAGTGTTCATAACTTGGCTCGCTGTTCGTCATCGCGAGCGTAGCGCGGCGATCTCCAGCCAGGCACTTCGGCTTTAGAAGATTGCCGCGTCGCTGCGCTCCTCGCAATGACGGGTGTATGGAAATTACCTTTCAGTTATGGGCGATACAGTGCGGTTTTCTGGCCCGGTATATTCCGCAGACGGGCGAATAATGCGGTTGTCGGCGCGCTGTTCAAATACGTGAGCGGCCCAGCCGGTGACGCGGCTCATAACAAAAATGGGCGTAAACAGTTTTGTGGGTATGCCCATAAAGCTGTAAGCAGAGGCGTGGAAGAAATCGGCGTTACAGAACAAACCTTTTTCCCGTTTCATTACTGCTTCGACGCGTTCGGAAACGGCGTACAAATGCTCATCGCCCACATCGTCGGAAAGCAGTTTTGACCAACCTTTGATAATGGCATTACGCGGATCGCTTTCGCGATATACCGCGTGACCGAAGCCCATGATTTTTTCCTTGCGTTCCAGCATGCCGAGAATTTCTTGCTCCGCTTCGTCGGCACTTTTCCAGTTTTCGATCATAGCCATGGCCGCTTCGTTGGCACCGCCGTGCAGCGGGCCGCGCAGTGTGCCGATAGCTCCGGTAATGCAAGAATGCAGGTCGGAAAGAGTGGATGCGGTTACCCGGGCGTTAAAAGTCGAGGCATTAAATTCGTGTTCGGCGTACAGAATCAGCGAAGCGTGCATCACTTTTACATGCAGGTCGCGGGGCGCTTTACCGTGCAACATAGTGAGAAAGTGGCCGCCGATGGAATCGTCAGCAGTTTCTGTTTCAATACGTACGTTGTCGTGGCTGTAGCGGTACCAGTAGCAGATAATACTGGGGAAAGCAGCCAGCAGGCGGTCGGTTTTTTCATCTTGTTCGGAAAAGTCGTTTTCCGTTTCCAGGTTGCCCAGCATGGAACAACCGGTGCGCATCACGTCCATGGGGTGGGCATCGGCGGGAATGCGTTCCAGCACATCTTTTACCGGTTGGGGCAAGCCGCGCAGGGCTTTCAGTTTGGCTTTGTAGTCCGCCAGTTGCTGGCTGTTGGGCAGCTCGCCTTTAAGAATCAAATGGGCGACTTCTTCAAATTCACAGTTGGCCGCCAGGTCTTCAATATCATAGCCGCGGTAGGTCAGGCCAGAACCTTCCACACCGCAAGTACACAATGCAGTTTTACCCGCCACCTGACCCCGCAGGCCAGCACCACTGAGTTCTTTTTTCATTCTAAAAACCTCTTAATTAAGAATATTCGCCATCGCGAGGCCAAAGGCCGTGGCAATCTCCTGATATCAACGTAACCGGGCCGAGATTGCTTCGCTACGCTCGCAATGACGGGAGTAAAATATCGTTACTTGTTTTTCCCTTCCGCAAACAGACTATCCAGCTTTTGTTCGTAGTCGTGGTAATTCAAAAAGTCGTACAACTCCATGCGGGTTTGCATGCTGTCCACCACCGCCTTCTGGTCGCCGTCTTGCAGCAGGTGTTGATACACATTGACGGCGGCCTTGTTCATGGCTCGGAAGGCACTGAGCGGGTACAACACCAGGTCGGCACCGTTATCCACCAGCTCCTGTTTGTTGTACAGCGGCGTCTGACCAAACTCGGTGATATTGGCAAGGATAGGCACGTCCAGTGCTTCGCGGAAGGCGCGGTAGTGTTGCAGCTCTGTAACGGCTTCGGCAAAAATGCCATCGGCACCGGCTTCCACAAATGCCTGGGCCCGTTCAATGGCCTCCTGCAAACCACACTGGGCAAAGGCATCGGTGCGCGCCATAACAAAAAAGCTGTGGTCGCTGCGGGCATCTACGGCAGCCTTTACCCGGTCGCACATTTCCTCGCTAGACACCACTTCTTTATTGGGGCGATGGCCACAGCGCTTTTGCGCCACCTGGTCTTCAATATGCACCGCCGCCGCACCTGCCTTTTCCATGTCTTTAATGCTTTTGGCGATATTGAATGCCCCGCCCCAGCCGGTATCGATATCCACCAACAGTGGCAATTCAGTGGCAGCGGTAATGCGGCGCACATCTGCCAGCACATCATTAAGACTGGTCATACCCAGGTCGGGCAAGCCGTAGGACGCATTGGCAACGCCACCACCAGACAGATAAATGGCCTGGTGCCCTACCCGCTCGGCCATCATTGCGCAGTAGGCGTTGATGGTGCCCACCACCTGCAGGGGTTTGTTATCGATAATCGCCTGACGAAACCGGGCGCCGGGTGTTGTAGAGTTGGTCATTTAATTTCCTCAGTGCTAGTGCCTGTTATTCTGAGCGCAGCGAAGAATCTCATTGCTGTATTGGCTGTGAGATCCTTCGCTGCGCTCAGGATGACGTAAATAAACAGTCAAGATGACAACTTGCTCAATTGCATTTCAACATGACGCCTTGACGTGCGAATATGGCGACGCATCAACATCTCTGCCATTTCGCCGTCGCCATCGGCAATGGCGTCGGCGATAAAACGGTGTTCGTTAAAGCCCGCTTTGACTCGCGGCGTACCCATGGAAAACTGGTAGCGGTACATGCTGACTTTGGGGTACAGCTCGTCGCACAGCAGCTGGATCAAATTGCTGTTTTTGCTGCCGTGTATCACCTGATAGTGGAAGTCCAGGTCGCCATTGCGGTAGCGTTCCTGATTGGTATTGCTGGCCTGTTGGCAGCTGCTGTCCACCAGTTGTTGCAAGGCGGCCACTTCTTCTTTGTCCATATTGCGAGCCGCCAGACGGCAGGCCAGCCCCTCTAATGATTCGCGAATTTCGTACAGCTCCCAGAGTTCTTCAACACTCAGTGTGGCCACCCGCGCACCCACGTTGATACGGCGAGTCACCAGGCGGGCTGCTTCGAGGCGGCTGATGGCCTCGCGAATGGAAGAACGGCTTACCTGATAATTGCGGGACAGCTCCGGCTCGCTGATTTTTGAGCCACTGGGAATGGCGCCGGTAATGATTTGCGCCACCAGTGTGGTGTAGACCTGATCGACCGTTGACTGAGGCGAACCCTGGGAGGTAACTAAGTGCATAGCAATTCAGATTGTCTGACAATTTGAGCGGATATTACGCTTTGCAATACAAATAATCAATTTTTTAAGAGATATTGTCGACATATGTCTAATGCTGACTGAAATTCCCACAAACACCAATCGAGAGCCCAATCGGGAGTTCCTTTGCCTGGATATTAGGGTCATAATGACTGCGGGATCGACAGGAATTTACTCAAAAAAACACAGTCTCACCCCCTATGCCAAGAAAACTGATACGCCGCTGGATGCCCGATCCCGAGAAAGTCACCCGCCAACGGGGGCTGCGCTGGCTAGGCCCTTTGCTGGAAGACCCCAACCTGTTTCATCTCACCCGCCACTCGGTTTCCCTTGCCTTTCTGGTGGGTATTTTTATGGCGTTTATCCCCATTCCCTTTCAGATGCTGGTGGCCGCATTGCTGGCCTTGTGGCTGCGCTGCAACCTGCCTATTTCTGTTGGTCTGGTATGGATTACCAACCCCATTACCATCCCGCCCATGTTTTACGGCACTTATCTGGTGGGCACACTGATTCTGGGCATCGAACCCATTGAGCTAACCATCGAAGTAGATTGGGAATGGCTAAAAACCGAAGGGGCAAAAATCTGGAAGCCGCTGCTGATTGGCAGCTTGAGCTGCGGGGTGTTTTTCAGTGTGCTGAGCTACTGGGCGATTCGCCTGCTGTGGCGCTGGCATGTGGTGTATAACTGGGAGAAAAGGAAGAGAAAGGTGACAGGTGACAGGTGACAGGCACACTAATGAATTTCCTGTGGCCTTTAGCGCAAAGCGCGTCCTGTTACCTGTTTACTCGTGTCTTAATTCATCCGCCGGTCTCACTTTCCCCGCCCGCCATGCCGGGTGCAGGGTGGCCAGCATATTCAGGGTAAATGCCACCGCCACAACGACCGTCACATCCCCCCACATCAGGTGCGATGGCAGAACATCCACTGGATAAACTTCGGTATTTAGCAGGGTAACCCCAAGCTGCTGCTCCAGCCATTTGGCCCATTGACCCACATAACTGGCGATCAGAACACCCAGGCTGGCACCAATGGCGCAGCCCATCAGCCCGATCAATGTGCCTTTGACGAAGAAAATCCCCAGTATGTCGCGGCTGCTGCACCCCAGGGTTTTGAGAATGGCGATGGCCGGGCGTTTGTCGGACACCGCCATCACCAGCATGGACACCACGTTGAAGGCTGCGATGGCGACAATCAGAAAAATCAGAATCAGCACCAGGTTGCGAGAGCCCTGAATGGCCTGATACAGATTGCCGTAGCGACTGGTCCAGCTGCGTACATACACACCGGGAATATCTCGCTGCAACAGATAACCCTGCTGACTGGCGGAAAAAATATCCTGCACTTGCACCTGCAGTGCTTGAGGCCTGTCACCCTGCCCGGCCAGCTCACTGGCCAACGACAGGCGGGTAAACGCCAGTTGCTGATCCAGCTCGGTACCGGTATTGAACAACCCCACCAGGGTGAACACCACAATGCGGGAAGCGCGTCCAGCGCCGCTGTAATCAGTAGCTGCAGGCACCACCATACGCAGCCGCTCACCAATCGCAACCCGCAACTGTCGAGCCATTTTTTCGCTGATGTAGAGTGGCTTCTCCACACCATCGGCAGCGCCCAGATCGAGTTGAGACTGCAGTGCCGGGTTGCCATTGCCAAACCGCTCACCATGAAGCACCACCGGTTGAACCCGACCGCGATGGCTGAGCATGCCGGTAACGTCGGTAAACGGCGTCACCGAAAGAATCCCCGGCCGCTCAGCAACCTTACCCGCCAGTAGCTGCCAGTCGTCAATACCGCCGTGCTCGTACACCTGAATATGCGTCACAAGATCGAGAATTTTGGTGCGCAGCTCCCGGTCAAAACCGTTCATGACCGCCAGCACCACAATCAACAGCGCCACCCCGCACACCAGGCCAGTCACCGCCAGACCGGAAATAAACGACACCAGTTTATTGCCGGAACTGGCAAAGAAATAACGCAGGCCGACGAAAAGCGGAATGGATTTAAACACCGTCGACGTCCAGCAGCTGCCCGCGATCCAACTTCAGGGTACGCCCCATTTGCGCCGCCACCTGGCGGTCGTGAGTCACAATCACAAAACTGGTTTGCCGCTCCCGATTAAGGCGCAGTAACAACTCCAAAATGGATTGTGCGGTTTCAGAATCCAGATTGCCGGTGGGCTCGTCCATCAACACACAGCCGGGCCCGGATACCAATGCCCGGGCAATAGCCACCCGCTGACGCTCACCGCCAGACAGCTCTGCGGGCTTGTGAGTAAGCCGCTCACCGAGCCCAACCTGGGACAATATCTCTGCCGCACGCTGGCGAGCTTGCGCAACCGGCGTTTTGCCAATCAGCAACGGCATAAACACATTTTCCAGCGCGGTAAATTCCGGCAACAGATGGTGAAACTGGTAAACAAACCCCAGGTGACGATTGCGCCACCGGGCACGCTCGTTTTCCGAACAGGGGCCGATTTCCTTGCCGGCAATAGCGACGGAACCCTGGCTGGGATCATCCAGCCCGCCCATCAGGTTCAGCAGCGTGGTTTTGCCAGAACCGGATGCGCCGATAATGGCGATGGACTCCCCTTTTGCCACGCTCAATTCCAAACCGCTAAGCACCTCAATTGTCTCTGGCCCCTGCTTATAGGTTTTCGTCAGAGCACAACATTGCAGCACAGTTGATTTATTCATTTCCTGATTATTCCACTGAAGGTTAAAGCACAATTGCGGTTTGGGTGTTTGTGACCGTTGACAGCAGGGACGCTGTCAACGAGCCTCCAGGGACGGATCCACGGCGTGTCACAAACACCCAAACCGCAGTTGTGCCTAATGATCGTACCTCAAGGCTTCCGCCGGCTGGATACGGGACGCCTGCCAAGCGGGATACACCGTTGCCAACAGACTCATCAACACCGCACCACCGCACACGGCCAGCACATCCTGAGGCAACAATATGGAAGGCAGCGTGGTGGTGTAATACACATCCGGGTCAAATACCGTAGCCCCAAGCAACTGCTCAAACCAGGCCACCACATCCCCCACCGCTGCTCCCAACAGACAACCAACGGTGGCCCCAAGAACAATCCCCAACAAGCCGGTCATGGTGCCCTGAACCATAAAAATGCCCACCACCTGCCCGGCGGAAGTGCCCATAGAACGCAACACTGCGATGTCCTTGCGCTTGTCCGATACCATCATCACCAGATTGGCGACAATATTGAAAGCCGCCACCGCGATCACGATAGCCAGCAGCAGCCCCACCACCACCTTTTCCATACGAATAGCGGCGGACAAACTGCCCAACTGCTCCTGCCAGTCAATCAACTTGTACTGCTCTGGCAAATCAACACCCAGGCGTTGCGCGACACCTGTGGCGGCCATGGGCTCAACCAGGCGAACCCGCAAACCATCCACCTTGTCGCCACGGCGATACAGGCGCTGGGCATCCGCCAGGTGCAAAAACAGCAGTCCACTGTCAACCTGAGCCCCCACCTCAAACACCCCGATAACCGTGATGTTCTTTTCACGGGCGAAGACCCCCATGGGTGTGGCAGACACCACCGGCAGCGTCATGCGAATACGGTCCCCCACTACAGCCCCCAACGTGCGAGCAGTCTGGGCACCGATAATAGCGCCGAATTCACCGGGAGCCAGCAGTGCAAAATCCCCCAACAGCATATTGTCGTCAATCTGGCTGACAGTGCGCTCCTGCTCAGGGTTTATGCCCTGCACCTGCACCCCTTCAGTGCGGTTTTGCAGGCGCAACATGGCGTAGCCTTGCACAAACGGAGCCACCGCCTGCACCGCATCATCTGCCAGTAATTGTTTACCCTGTTGCTCTATACCTGCCAGCGAAGCACTGCCGCCATCACTGCCCTGCAACACCATATGGGGCACAACATTAAGCACACGACTGTATATTTGCCCCGCCAGGCCGTTCATCACCGAGAGTACAATAATCAGCGCCATCACCCCCAGCGCCATGGCACCAAAGGAAAACCCGGACACAAACGAGACAAAACCCGTGCGGCGCTTGCTGCGGATATAACGCAGGCCGATAAACAGAGGCAGGTTTGCAGTCATAGGATTGGGTAATTTTTGAGGAAAGTGCCGGGATTAAAGCGAAATAACGGTGCCAGCACAACTGTGATCTGGTGCGCTTTATTGCCGCAACCACTTGCACTTTAACGCCGAATACCTACTATGGGGGTTAAAGGAACCAACGATGGTGGACAATACGATGCCTATGACAATAAAAGCAATAAAAGCCACAACAACTGCCCTCGCCCTGATCGCCGCAGGCGCAATGTTCAGTGCCACTGCAAGTGCTGACGAACTGCGAGTTCCAGTTGGCAAGCAGGCCGCTGACAAGCAGGGCATGGAAAAACCCCGCAACGGCGAAACCAAGCAACAGGTGCAAGACAAGTACGGTAACCCGGATAAACAAAACGGTCCTGTGGGCGATCCGCCCATTTCATCCTGGGAGTACAGCGATTACGTGGTGTATTTTGAATACGACCGGGTATTGCATGCGGTACTTAAAGGCAGCGCCAAACCGGTTCAATAAGCCGTTTTAGGGGCAAAAAAAACGGGCGCTCAATCGAGTGCCCGTTTTTTATGCTTTTCGCTAAATTAGCTGTGCAGCTAACTATGCAGGAATGAAAACCTTACTCAGGATTTACGTTCTCTGCTTGTGGGCCTTTTTGACCCTGAACAACGTTAAAGCTAACCGCTTGGCCTTCGGCCAGGGTTTTAAAGCCGTCGCCCTGAATTGCACTGAAGTGTACAAATACATCGGGGCCAGATTCTTGCTCAATAAAACCAAAACCTTTGGATTCGTTGAACCATTTTACTTTACCAGTGGTTTGAGACATGGGTCTTTCCTTCAAAATTACACATTACTGCCTTCCGGCGTGGAATGGAAAACAGGTGTTGCCTATGGAGCTTAACGAATGTGTATCTTTGCAGAAAGTACACGACCTTTAACGTACCAAGGTAAAAACTGAATCCCAGCCCGGATTATAGCCATCCGGCGATGGGGGTCAATGACGATCTTGTGACAATTGACAGAGTAAACGAGTTATCTCGCTGACTCTGTCACCCTGAGCGCAGCAAAGGACCCCTCTGCTGAGTTTCACAACAAGATCCTTCGCTGCGCTCAGGATGACGGGTGCTTTTTCGTGGCATCGTAGGCCAAATCGCTATTTCCAGCGTCTTGCGCCTGAATGGATTCGCACTTGTTGGGGTCGCCGCCGCACAGGTCACAGCTGTAATCTTTCTCGCCCAGGGCCGCGCCCACTCCACCGCAGGAACCCGCCAGGGGTTTGCGGCCCATAATTACACCGATGGCCATACCGGTGATCAGCAATACAACAAGCCCGATGGCGAGTACAAATGTCAGCATGTGTGTTTCTTAAATTGTGTCATCCTGAGAAGCAACGCGAGGAAGGATCTCAGAGGTTGGGTACTCAGAGGTTAGTACACCGGGATCCTTCACTGCACTCAGGATGACGGGTTGATATAGTGTTCAAAATAACGGCTATAACGGGCTTCGAAGCCCTGCCCCTGTTTGACCAGCAGATACACCGGCAGTTGCAGCTGCTCCGCCAGCGCCAGGGCACGGTCTTCGCCCATCACCATAAAAGCGGTAGCCAGGGCATCAGCGCGGGCGCAATTATCGGCGATTACCGTCACCGACGCCAGTTTATGAGTCACCGGATAACCGGTTTGCGGGTCAATGGTGTGGGAATAGCGCACCCCGTTGCGCTCAAAATAATTGCGGTAGTCACCGGAGGTAGCCACCGCCGCATCGGTAACGTCCACTCCAATGCGAATGGCCCGGGGACCAGTGGTGGGCTTTTCGATGCCAATACGCCAGGATGTGCCGTTGTCCTTGACACCACTGAGGCGCATTTCACCGCCCACTTCCACCAGATAGTTGGTCAGCCCATAAGAGGCCAGCAATTCACTCACCAAATCCACCCCGTAGCCCTTGGCCACTGCCGACAGGTCAATACGGATATCAGCGGTTTTGTGGGCTTTGAGGCCTTCCAGTATCAATTTGTCAAACCCAATTCGCTGCTGCTGCCGCTCAATATCTGCAGCGCCGGGCACGTTGTCGCCTGTAAATTCTGGCCCAAACCCCCACAAATCCACCAACGGGCCAACCGTGGGCTCAAATGCACCTTCACTGTCGCGATATATGCCCTTGCTGATGGCAAGCACCTCCATCAACTCCGGCGCCAACACCATGGTTTTGCCCACCGGCAATTGATTGAACTGACTCAGCTGTGAATCCGATTTGTAGGTGCTCATCAAATCATTGACCCGATCCAGCACATCCTCAATCTGCTGTGGCAAATCCGAGGGCACGCTTGGGGCAATCACCGTCACATTGTAAACAGTGCCCATGGTGGCACCGGCAAATTTGTGAGCTTTTGCCTGGGGGGTGGGTTGGCACGCTGTTAGCGCTGTAAGCAGCACAAGCGAAGCAATCCGTTTGACGTTCGACGTTGGACGTTCGACGAACTGGCTTCGGAGCTGTCGTCCAACGTCCAACGTCCAACGCCCAACACCGACCTTCAACCAAAAAAACAGGGCCAATGGCCCTGTTTTCGTCTGTCTTCTGACTTCTGTCATCCGACCTCTGTTACCCCCCAAAGTCATCCAGGAAGATATGGTCACTTTCCACACCCATATCCTCGAGCATTTTGATCACAGCGGCGTTCATCATGGGCGGGCCACACATGTAGTATTCGCAGTCTTCCGGCGCTTCATGGTCCTTCAGATACTGTTCGTACAAGACATTGTGGATAAAACCGGTGAGCCCGTCCCAGTTGTCTTCCGGCTGCGGGTCCGACAGGGCCAGGTGCCACTGAAAGTTGTCGTTCTCAGCGGCCAGCATGTCGTACTCATCGTCGTAAAAGCACTCGCGCAGTGAACGGGCACCGTACCAAAAGCTCATCTTGCGCTTGGATTTGATGCGCTTGAGTTGGTCGAAGATATGCGAGCGCATGGGGGCCATACCAGCACCACCGCCAATAAACACCATCTCGTTGTCGGTGTCTTTGGCAAAAAACTCACCGAACGGGCCGTATACCTTCACCTTGTCGCCGGGCTTCAGGTTAAACACGTAGGAAGACATTTGCCCACAGGGAATGCCCTTGGAACCGGGAGGCGGTGTGGCAATGCGGATATTGAACTTCACCACACCTTTTTCTTCCGGGTAATTGGCCATGGAGTAGGCGCGAATTACGGTGTCATCCACCTTGGATTCCAGGTCGAAGAAGCCAAAGCGCTCCCAGTCATCACGGTATTCTTCTTCGATGTCAAAGTTGGAATATTTGACGTGGTGTGGTGGGCATTCCAGCTGTACGTAACCACCGGCGCGGAAGTCTACATTCTCCCCTTCCGGCAGTTTCAGGGTCAGCTCTTTGATAAAGGTGGCCACGTTGGGGTTGGATTCCACCGTGCATTCCCACTGCTTGACGCCAAACACTTCTTCCGGCACTTCGATTTTCATGTCCTGCTTGACGGGAACCTGGCAGGACAAACGCCAACCTTCATTGGCTTCGCGCTTGGTAAAGGCGGATTCCTCGGTGGGCAGAATGGAGCCGCCACCGGATTCCACCACACAGCGACACTGGGCGCAGCTACCGCCGCCGCCGCAGGCCGAGGGCAGGAACAAACCCGCCTCTGCCAAGGTTTGCAGCAGCTTGTCGCCAGCGGGCACATGAATGGTTTTCTCGCCGTTAATATCAATGGCCACATCACCACTGGAAACCAGCTTGGAGCGAGCGCTGAGAATAAAGGCCACCAGCGCCAGCACGATGATCGTGAACATGGCAACGCCGATAACGATAGTCATATTTTCCATCTATTCTACTCCTGGCGCTTACAGGTCGATGCCGCCGAAGGACATAAAGCCCAACGACATCAAGCCAACGGTGATAAAGGTAATACCCAGGCCGCGCAGACCTTCCGGTACATCACTGTATTTCATCTTTTCGCGGATACCCGCCAGAGCGACAATGGCCAGCGCCCAGCCAACACCGGAACCCAGGCCAAACACCACGCTTTCGCCAAAGTCATAATCCCGCTCAACCATAAACAGTGAGGCCCCCATAATGGCGCAGTTCACGGTAATCAGCGGCAGGAATACACCCAGGGCGTTGTACAGCGCGGGCATGTACTTATCCAGCACCATTTCCATAATCTGCACGATGGCGGCAATCACGCCGATGTAGGACAACAGCCCCAGAAAGCTCAGGTCAATGGCTTCGGCACCGGGTATACCGGTCCAGGCCAGTGCACCTTCGGCCAGCAAACCGGAATAGATCAGGTAGTTCACCGGCACGGTAATGGTGAGCACCACAATCACCGCAATACCCAGTCCCAGTGCTGCCTGCACCTTTTTGGAGATCGCCAGGAAGGTACACATTCCCAGGAAGAACGCCAGCGCCATGTTTTCGATAAACACGGAGCGCACGAATAAACTCAAATAATGTTCCATTACGCCACCTCCGCCGGTGCTGAGTTGGGTGCCATCTTGAATTCCGGCTCCTCCACCTGATCTTTGTGCTTCTCGCGAATAGCCCAGATAATCAGGCCAATCAGGAAGAAGGCAATAGGTGGCAGCAGCATCATGCCGTTGGGTACGTACCAGCCGCCGTCAGTTACCAGGGGCAGAATCTCGTAGCCCAACAGTTTGCCCGCACCCAGCAGTTCGCGAACCACCGCCAGGGCGATCAGAATAAAGCTGTAACCCAGGCCGTTGCCGATGCCGTCGATAAAGCTGGGCAGCGGCGGGTTCTTCATGGCGAAGGCTTCGGCGCGGCCCATCACAATGCAGTTAGTGATAATCAGGCCCACAAACACCGACAGGGTTTTACTGATTTCGTAGCTGAACGCCTGCAGCAACTGATCCACCACAATCACCAGCGAGGCGATAATGGTCATCTGCACAATAATGCGGATGTTGCCGGGAATGTGGTGGCGCACCAGGGAAACAAACAGGTTGGCAAACGCCGTTACCGCGGTCAGCGCCAGGCACATGACCAGGGAAACACTCAGGCTGGAGGTAACCGCCAGGGCAGAACAAATGCCGAGAATCTGCAGGGCAATGGGGTTGTTTTTAAAGACTGGATCAAACAGCGTGTCTTTCGTTTTGCTCGACATGATTTATGCCTCCCCTGCTTTCAGGTTTGCCAGGAAGGACGCAAAACCGCTGTCGCCCATCCAGAATTGCATCAGGTTGTGAACACCTTTACTGGTCAAAGTCGCACCAGACAGGCCGTCAACCTGGTAAATCGCATCCGGCTTGCTGCTGTCCACAGCGCCCTTGACCACGGAAATGGCCGCACGGTCACCGTCGTAGACTTTTTTGCCTACCCACAGAGCTTTCCAGTTGGGGTTGTCGATTTCGCCACCCAGCCCCGGAGTTTCCTTGTGCTCGTAAAAGCCAAGGCCGGCAACGGTGTTGAAGTCGGCCTCCAGAGCCACAAAACCGTACAGGGTGGACCACAGAGCGTAGCCCTTCACCGGCAGGATCAGTTTCTCAATGCCGTTTTCGCCCTCCACCATGTAGACGGTGGCGTATTTCTCTTTGCGGCCAATTTTGGCGATGTCCTGCTCGCCAGAGAGCTTGTCGGACAGCGCCGGATCTTTCGCCGCCTTGCGCTGATCGTAGCTGGCGACATCTACCGCGTCGGTGTACTTGCCAGTGCCGAGGTCAACCACTCTGGCGGTGACGCTCTGAAACTGTTCATCGATGGAAACCCCCTCCTGATACAAGCCAGCGGCTTTGAGGATGTTGCCTTTTTTGTCCAGCTCTTTGTTGGTTTGCTGCATATCCCGCAGGCCAACCGCTGCACCGGATACCACCACGGAGCACACCAGGCACAGTACCAGAGCAACCAATATCGTATGTTTTACCGTATCTTTAGCCACGTGCCAGCCTCCGTTTGATGTTGCTTTCCACCACAAAGTGGTCGATCAGGGGCGCGAACAGGTTGGCAAACAGGATCGCCAGCATCATGCCCTCGGGGAATGCGGGGTTGAGTACACGGATCAGTACCACCATCACACCGATCAGAATACCGAAGTACACTTTGCCGGTATCGGTCATGGACGCAGACACCGGGTCGGTGGCCATAAACACCATGCCGAAGGCAAAGCCGCCCACCACCATATGCCAGTACCAGGGCATATGCATCATCGGGTTGGAGCTGTCGCCAGCCACCGTATTCAGCAGCGTCGACAAACCAATCATGCCCAGCATCACACCCAGCATAATGCGCCAGGAAGCGATCTTCATCAGCAGCAAAATAGCACCGCCAATAAAGATGGCAAGGGTAGAGGTTTCACCAATGGAACCCTGAATATTGCCGTAGAACGCATCCAGCCAGCTGATTTGCTGTTCCAGTACCGCCATGCCGTCGCTGTAGGCAACCGACAGTGCAGTGGCGCCGGTAAAGCCGTCTACCATGGTGGCTGCGCCGGTGGCCCATACCGCATCGCCGGACATGGATGCCGGGTATGCAAAGAACAGGAAGGCACGGCCGGTCAGCGCCGGGTTGAGGAAGTTTTTGCCGGTGCCGCCAAATACCTCTTTGCCGATCACCACACCAAAGGTAATACCAATGGCGGCCATCCACAGGGGCAGGTCTGGCGGGCAAGACAGGGCGAACAGTATGGAGGTGACAAAGAAACCTTCGTTCACTTCGTGGCCGCGCTTCATGGCAAACAACACTTCCCAGAAGCCACCGACGATAAAGGCAACCGCGTAAATAGGCAGGAAGTACATGGCACCGTGGACCATACAGTCGTAAATACTGTTTGGACTGAAACCCGCCAGTGCAGCAGTGGCGGCTATACGCCAGCCTTCAACCGCCGCCGGGTCCGCCAGGGTCGACAACCACAGGTTGGCCTGGTGGCCCACGTTGTACATGCCGTAGAACATGGCCGGGAATGTGGCCAGCCACACGGTGATCATCACCCGTTTCAGGTCAACCCCGTCGCGCACATGGGAGGCGTTCTTGGTGGTTGCCTTGGGGGAGAAGCAAATGGTGTCTACCGCTTCGTACAGGGCAAACCACTTTTCGTGCTTGCCGCCCTTGTGAAAGTTGGGCTCGATCTTTTCGAGATAACTACGAAGACTCATCGCGATCAGCCCTCCTTCTCAATGCGGGTTAAGTTGTTGCGCAAAATGGGGCCGTATTCGTACTTGCCCACACACACATAGGTGCACAGCGCCAAATCCTCTTCGTCCAGTTCCAGACAACCCAGCTTTTGCGCCATATCCGTGTCACCAACAATCAGCGCACGCAGCAGTTGAGTGGGCAGAATATCCAGCGGCATCACGGTTTCGTATTGGCCCAGTGGCACCATGGCGCGCTCACTGCCGTTCACATTGGCGGTGAAATTGAGCTTTTTGCCCTTGCTGAGGCTGGACAGGTAAATGGGCATGGCGGAGTGACGGTTGACACCCGGGGACAGATAGCGAACCACCTCGCGGATGGCCCCCTCCTCGATCACCGATACCTGAGTGTGATAGCGGCCCAGGTAAGTAAAGGCACCGGACGCCTTGCGACCAGACAGCACCGAACCGGAGATTACCCGGTTGTCGCCGTCTTTGGCACTGCCCGCCACCAGCTCATCCGTATTGGCGCCCAAGCGGGTGCGCACCAGTCCGGGGTTGTTTACCTGCGGGCCAGCAACCGCCACCACACGGCGGGTGTCGATACGGCCAGTGGCAAACAGCGCACCGTAGGCGATTACATCCTGATAACCAATGGTCCAGACAAATTTGTTGTGGTCGGCGCCCACCGGGTCGACAAAGTGAATGTGAGTACCGGCCAGGCCAGCGGGGTGCGGGCCGCCAAACTGGTGCGCTTCCACACCGGGGACGTCAGCACCGGGCACGTCCGCACCACCGGCGGTACACAGGTGTACCTTGCCACCGCTGAGGTTGGTCAATACCTTGAGGCCGTTGACAAAATCCTCACTGCGATCGGCAATAATCACCGCCGGATCCGCCGCCAGCGGGTTGGTATCGATGGCGGTTACAAAGATAGAGCTGGGCACCGCGTCCAGGGCCGGCACTTTGGAATAAGGGCGGGTGCGCAGAGCCTGCCACTGGCCGGCTTCCACCAAATTTTCTACTACTTTTTCCCGTTCCAGAGAACCCAGCTCGGCGGTGTCGTATTGCTGAAAGCTGATTTCCCCACTGCCTTCCACATCAATGACGACCGACTGCAACACACGGCGTTCACCGCGGTTGATGGCGCTGACCGTACCGGTAGCCGGTGCGGTGTACTTCACCCCGGCTGTTTTCTTGTCGGTAAAAAGAACCTGGCCCAGCTTGACCTTGTCCCCCACTTTGACCGCCATGGTGGGTTTCATACCATGGTAATCAAAGCCAATAACGGCGACAGAGCCTGCAGCGGGACCATCCTGAATCACCTGTTCGGGCGCACCCGAAATAGGTAAGTCCAATCCGCGACGGATTTTATTCATAGGTGGTGCCTACTCACGCAAGTATAAAGAAGACGGTAAAAACGCCCCGGCAGCTGACTAAAGCCCCGCAAGCGTAAAAATTACTTGTATTTTAGGTATTTCCGCAGCCTGACAATCACAGACCAAACGGCGCGGAATTATAATGGCAGGCAGCTTTGATTACCAGACGCACTTTGGGGGTATTACCACCATTGGCTAGGATAAAACCAGTTGCGGGTTGCGGGTTGCGGGTTGCGGGTTGCGGGTTGCGGGTTGCGTCATTCTGAGCACAGCGAAGAATCTCACAACTCGCAGCCAGTACAATATCCTTCGCTATGCTCAGGATGACAGCTACGCTCGATCTACTCGCAGCCCGAAACACGCAACCCGTAACAAAAAACAAAACCCCGCCGAAGCAGGGTTTTGTAGAAGACCAGATCGGACAGTACGCCCTATCCAACTTCCTTCGGATACACATCCCAGCTAACACCCGCCATCTCTTCCAGGCAGCGCACTACCTGACAGCTGTAGCCGAACTCGTTGTCGTACCAGCAGTACAGCACGGCGCTGTCGCCGGAGATAATGGTGGCTTTGGCATCGTAGATACAGGCGTGACGGGAGCCAACGAAGTCGCTGGATACCACTTCCGGAGAATCGGTGAAATCGATCTGCTGCTGCAAGGGCGAGTGCAGCGCCACAGAGCGCATGTACTCATTGAATTCTTCCTTGTCGCTGGGCTTGCTCATTTTCAGGTTGAGAATCGCCATGGACACATTGGGCGTCGGCACCCGAATGGCATTACCGGTAAGTTTGCCCTCCAGCTCCGGCAGCGCCTTGGACACCGCACTGGCGGCGCCGGTCTCGGTGAGTACCATATTCAACGGTGCAGAACGGCCACGGCGCTCGGCCTTGTGGTAGTTGTCGATCAGGTTCTGGTCGTTGGTAAAGGCGTGCACGGTTTCCACGTGGCCGTGCTCAACGCCGTACCTGTCCATCACCGCCTTCAACACCGGGGTAATGGCGTTGGTAGTACAGGACGCGGCAGACACGATTTTGTCCTCCGGCAAAATGGCTTTGTGGTTAATACCGTACACCACATTTTTCAGGTTGCCTTTACCCGGTGCAGTCAACAGCACTTTTGACGCTCCCGGGCACTCCAGGTGTTGCCCCAGGCCAGCCTCGTCGCGCCACACACCGGTGTTATCGATCACGATGGCGTCATTGATGCCGTATTCGGTGTAATCCACCTCAGACGGACTGTTGGCGTAAATAATTTTGATGGGGTTGCCGTTACACACCAGCACGTTATTTTCTTCGTCGATGCGAATGGTGCCGTGAAAGGTGCCGTGCACAGAGTCCCGGCGCAGCAGGCTGGCGCGTTTCACCAGATCGTTTTTGGCCTTGCCCTGGCGTACCACAATGGCGCGCAAGCGCATCACATCGCCACCGCCGGTTTTTTCAACCAGCAGGCGCGCCAGCAGGCGACCAATACGGCCAAAACCGTACAACACCACATCCTGTGGTTGCGGCAATGGTTTGGAATCCTTGTTGAGAGCATCCGCCAGTTCAACCCGCAAAAAATCTTCCGGAGACTGGCCGTTGTCCAGGTCCATGTGCTTGGAAGTCAGCTTGCCCAAATCGACATGAGCGTGGCCCAGATTGAGGTCCAACAAGGCTTTCAACATGGGGTAGGTTTCAAACTCGGAGACTTCATTCTGCTCCGCCTGACGAACCCGGCGGTGGGCTTTCATAATGTCGATAACCGACTGGTTTACCAGGGTGCGGTCGTAGAGGTAAATGCCCACATTGCGTTCACGATTGAGCTGGCCAATCAGGGGAATCATGGCTTCCGCCAGTGCTTCACGTTCTTTCCAGTCGACAAAAAAATCGGCGGGTTGGGGTCTGGCTTGTTTCACGATGACGTCCTGCGCTTAGGCATTGAGTTGAGGAAATTGCGCGCATTATCAACACAGCCAAACCGTTGCGCAATACATTCTATCCAAAAGTGTATAGGCCACATGATTGGCAGAAAGTGAATTACAGAAAAGCGCAAAAACAGCTTTTTTCAGCGGAAAAAATCACCGCCAATTGAAAGTAAACAACAAAAATACATACCCACAAATCGTGCAAATGCCCCTTTAAAACCTGGCTCATCCATTTTTTTTCATATTGCCTTGTACATTTTCCTCGGTAATGCGTCTGAACAAATCAGGAAGAAAATATTAACCAAGCATTGACGCAACCAGACCAATAACTGATAGAGGATAGAAAAAACCATGAAACCATTCCCAAGCAAAATCACCGCAATGGCCGCTGCAGTGGCCGCCTTAAGCAGTGGCGCGGCTGCACCTTCGTTTGCAGAAGAGAAAGAAATTCAAGAGGAGGTAATAACCATCGGCTCACGCCGTCAAGCCCGCTCAGCTTCAGACACTGTCGCACCGGTTGATGTAATCAACGCCAATGACATTCTGGATCAGGCCTCAACAGACATTTCGGACCTGATCCGTACCGTAGTACCCTCTTATCAAGTAAATACCCAGCCGATTTCTGATGCAGCAACCATCGTACGCCCGGCTAACCTGCGCGGTTTGTCACCGGATAACACCCTGGTTCTCCTCAACGGCAAACGCCGCCACCGCTCAGCAGTCATCTCCTTTTTGGGTGGAGGCATCGCAGATGGTGCACACGGCCCAGACATTGGCGTGTTCCCGGCTCTGGGTTTGAAACAGGTTGAAGTACTGCGCGATGGCGCTTCATCACAGTACGGTGCAGATGCAATTGCCGGGGTGATCAATTTTCAGCTGAAAGACAATCGCGAGGGCGGCACGGTTGAAGTGAAGTACGGCTCCACCTATGAAGGCGATGGTGACAATGTAAAAATTGGCGCCAACATTGGTCTGCCTCTGGGCGAAGAAGGCTTTTTAAGCATTACCGGTGAATTTGCTGAATCAGACGGGACTTTTCGTTCAATACAACGTGACGACGCACTGGCGTTGATTGCAGCGGGCAATACCGCTGTGTCCAACATCAACGTGAATACTGAAACGGCGGATACTGTGCAGTATTGGGGTCAGCCGGAAGTAAACGATGACATCAAACTGTTCTTTAACTCCGGCTTTAAAATTGCCGAGAATGTCGAAGGTTATGCATTTGGTAACTATGCCGAGCGCCAGGTAGAAGGCGGCTTCTTTTTCCGTAACCCAACCGACCGCGGTGGCGTGTTTACCGGCCCGACTGTTGACCCCCTGACCGGTGCGGCCAGTGACACTGGTGTGCCATCAATTCTGGTGGGTGATCTGTCCGGTGACACCGCAGGTGATTGTCCCGCAGGCATCCCGTTGCAAAATGGAGTTAACAGCCTGCCGGATCCAACGATTTTGGCGCAGGTGGCGAACGATGCAAATTGCTTCTCATTTGTTGAACTGTTCCCGGGTGGATTCACCCCGCGCTTTGGTGGTGACTCACAAGACAAAAGCCTTGTATTTGGCGTACGCGGCGAATTCAAAAACGGTTTAACGTACGATGTCAGCTACACCTATGGCGAGAACGAGGCAGCCTTCTTTATCAACAACACGGTTAATGCCAGCCTGGGGCCGGACACACCAACCTCATTCCGCCCTGGTACCTATACGCAAACCGACAACAACTTCAATATCGATTTGACCTACTCGGTACCGGTTTCCGGTTTTGCGTCTGAGCTGAGCATCGCAGGTGGTATTGAATACCGCGAAGAAGAGTTCGATATAGAAGCAGGTGACGATGCGTCATTTGCGTTAGGCCCACTGGCAACACCATCATCGGCCTTTCCAAATGGCCAGGGCTTTGCATCCAGCTCCAATGGCTTTGGCGGTTTCAGCAATGCATCGGCAGGCACCAACACGCAGGACAACACGGCGGTATATATCGACCTGGAGGCCGATGTAACCGAGGCAGTAACCCTGCAAACAGCCGTTCGTTATGAAGATTTCAACACCTTCGGCGATACCACCAATTACAAATTGGGCGCTTTGTGGCGCGCAGCGGAAGGAGCGACTTTCCGCGCCACGTTCTCAACAGGCTTCCATGCACCGACCACTGGTCAGGCAAATGTAACCAACATCACCACAGCGTTTAACGGCAGCATATTGGTTGACCAGGGCACGTTGCCTCTGAATACCGCCGCAGGCCAGTTTGTCAACGAGCAATTGGGTAATCCATTTACCCTGGGGCCCGAAGAAGCGGATAACTTTTCAATTGGCGGTGCCTTTGAAATTGGCGCCCTGAGCCTGACAGTGGACTTTTTCCGCATCGAGGTGGATGACCGCATTGCGATTACTGACCAGCAAGACTTCCGTGGATTACTGCTTCAAGCAGGTGCCGATGCCGGCGTTACACTTCCAGCAGACGCGCAAACCAGCCAGATTCTGAATGCACTGAACGCGGCAGGTGTTATCAACTCCGCCGATTTTATCGGTTCAGAAGACCTGGGGTCTTTCGGCTTCTTCGCAAATGACTTTGATACCCGCACCCAGGGAACAGATATCGTGGCAAACCTGCCTGTCGACCTTGGCAGCGGTTCGAGCACACTGGCATTGGCGGTCAACTATACCGATACAGAGGTCACTCGCCGTGGTAATTTGAGCGACACCCGCTTGCGCCAACTGGAAGACAGCCTGCCAAACCTGAAAGGCAATCTGAGCTTTCGCCACAGTGCGGATAACTGGCGTGTACTGGCACGAGCCAACTTCCATAACTCCTACTTCGAAGCGCACCTGGATTCCGGGGACCTGCCCATCGAGCCAGGCGGTGAGATTACATTTGATGTGGAATTCGGTTACACCTTTGGTGAAAACTTTGACGTCATTATCGGTGCTGCCAATCTGTTCGACGCACTGCCTGATGAAAATGAGTTTTCTGGCGTAGCAGGCGCACGCTTCCCGGCCACTGCACCATTCGGTTTCAGCGGCGGTACGTACTACCTGCGATCCAACTACAACTTCTAACCGGCAGCGTACTGGAGAAGTGCTAAATTTCGCACCACTCCAGTACCCGCTTTGGAGAATAACCGCAGCTTGGGCTGCGGTTATTTTTTTCCCACAAAGAATGTACTCCCAGAAGCTCCCATAAACACAAGGCCTTATCCATGCAAGCTGTTGTTGACTTCCTCAATACTATTATCTGGAGCCCGGTACTGATTTATCTGTGTCTCGCTGCCGGACTGTTTTATACCGTACTGACTCGCGGCATGCAGATTCGATTATTCAGGGAGATGCTGCGATTAATAACGTCAGGAAAAAGCTCAGAAAAAGGTATCTCGCCCTTTCAGGCACTGGCCATGTCGCTCTCTGGCAGGGTCGGCACCGGTAACATTGCCGGCGTAGCCGCCGCCATCGGATTTGGAGGCCCAGGTGCCATATTCTGGATGTGGGTTGTGGCTATTTTTGGTGCTGCTACGGCCTACGTTGAGGCATCCCTCGCGCAAATATACAAAGAAGTTCACGAAGGTGAATATCGTGGTGGCCCAGCCTACTACATTGAAAAAGCCATTGGGCAAAAGTGGTACGCTTGGCTATTTGCCATTGTCACCATTCTCGCCTGTGGCTTTTTATTACCCACCGTACAGTCCAATGCAATTGGCAATGCTGTAGTACATACGATTGGGGAAGGCAGTTTGATCCAAACCTCAATGGGAACATTCAGCACGACTAAAATCATCACCGGCGCAACCATCGTGACCATTCTCGGTTTTATTATCTTTGGCGGGGTCAAGCGCATTGCCAGTTTCGCACAAATTGTGGTTCCGTTCATGGCGCTGGCTTACATTATCACCGCTTGTATTGTTGTGTTCCTTAACATTGACCAATTACCGGGTATCTTTAGCATGATTTTTAATGATGCCTTTACACCAATGGCCGGATTTGGTGCGGCGATCGGCTGGGGCGTCAAGCGAGGTGTGTACTCCAATGAAGCCGGACAAGGTACCACTCCTCATGCAGCTGCCGCAGCAGAAGTACAACACCCTGCACAACAGGGGTTGGTGCAAGCGTTTTCCGTCTATATCGACACATTATTTGTATGCACCGCAACTGCGTTCATGATTTTGATTACCGGAGCCTACAATGTTGGCACCGCAGAAACCGGATTTTTAATTCAAAACTTACCAGCAAATGTCAGCGCTAACAGCCCGGCTTTTACCCAACTGGCCATTGAAAGCGTGATACCTGGCGCTGGCAGCCCATTTATTTCAGTGGCGTTATTTTTCTTCGCATTTACCACAATAATGGCCTACTACTACATTGCTGAGAGCAATGTAATGTACTTAAAGCGCTCCTTAAAACTGCCGGGCGTCATTCTGGCGTTGAAGATTGGCCTGATGATCGTGGTATTTTACGGCACTGTAAAAGCGGCTAATCTGGCTTGGGGGTTAGGTGACATCGGAGTTGGCTTAATGGCCTGGACCAACATTATCGGCATGCTAATTATTTTCTTCCTGGGCAGGCCAGCCATTAAAGCGTTGCGCGATTACGAAGCTCAACGTCAGCGAAAAGTTGATCAGTACAACTTCGATCCTGACAAACTGGGAATTAAAAATGCCGACTTCTGGCGCAAATAACAAACCCCACTGGAAGAATACGCTGCATGGATCTGGTTTTACAAATCTGGGGAGGTGGGTTTTATCTTCTCAATAAAATTTTGTTCGGCTTTTCTGAAAGTCAGCAAGGCGTTTTCAAGAAAAAACTGAAAATTACCGCCTGGGCTGCCTATATTATGGGCGTCCCGGCCTGGGTGATCATTTTAGCAGGGCATCAAAACTGGATTGCGGCCTCCATCGAAGCCGGTGGTGTTCCAGCAATGTTGCTCGGTTTGTACAACACCTGCCATGATCATAAAAAGCCACACAAATTTTTTAACCAACTTGTCAGTGTTCTAACATATGGATCTCTGGCTTTTGGCCTTCTCTATAGCTTCAGTCTCCACGGTGGCATTACCTCTATTAGCCAGATTTTGGAGATTGGGGTTATGCTTGGATTCCTTTTGGGCAGTTACTACATGGCCAAAAACCATTCAAGTGGCTGGCTGTATTTTATGCTGATGAATCTGAGTATGGCCTGCCTGATGTTTTTACAGGAAAAACCAATACTAATGGCGCAGCAATTATTGTCATTCTGTTTTGTCTTTTATGGCTTCAACAAAGGAAAATAAGGCGTCATGGCAGGAATAGCGAATATAAAAGAACTGCTGGATTCAATGAACCCGGTGTTGATGAAAACAGAATTCGTATTTTGTACTGTCGAAGGCATCCTCGAGGATTATTTAGGGCTGCATCCAATTGCAACCTTTATAGAGCCTGAGGGCCTGACACTAATACTTGAAAAGCCGACTGCAGAGGCAGCTGCTTTGTCTTTTGAAGGCACTTACCGTCAAATCACACTGAAAGTGCATTCCAGCTTGGAGGCGGTAGGTCTTACTGCAGCAGTATCAACCAGGCTAGCTTCAATAGACATCAGTGCGAACATGGTGGCTGCCTATTACCATGACCATATTTTTGTACCAAGCAGCAAAGCGGATGACGCATTATCGGTATTAAAGGAGCTTAATGGTCAATAGTGGCAATGCTCGCCAAATTATTTTGAAACCTACCCACTTCGGAAAAATACATAAAAAACAAAGATATACACTCAAGCCGCACCCGTAACCAACTTCCAACCAAGCCATAGAGTGTCCAATTGGCACCGCATTCAGGCAACAGGGTAAAACCTCGCCAAATAAAAAATCTTGTACATTTCTGCCCTTTAGGAGTCATATATAGAGGAGCACTCTATTTTGGCAAATTTGACCGTATTTCTTTGGGATAGTATATCCGTGACTAACAGGCAACATGAAAAAGGCGTACCCTCCCCTGCCAGTAATGGCACGGCGGGAAAAACCAGTGTCATCGACAGCTTCAAGCGCCATGAGAAATCCCTCCGGCACTACATCTCCGGGTTCTTTATCACCCCGCAGGATATTGAAGATATCACTCAGGAAACGTTTCTGCGCACCTTCAAATCCGACATCAAGGAGCGCGTACAAAAGCCCAAGCCGTTTATGTTTCGGGTTGCCAAGAACCTGATCATGTCGGAGTACCGGCGCTCCAGCTACAAACTCACCGACTACATTGAAGATATTGGCCCCGACAGCGAACCACTGGCCATTGACGATCTGGAAAACAACCGCGAAGTGCAGCAGAAGCTCGGTTTGTTCTGCGAAGCGCTGGCGGGCCTGCCGGAACAGTGCCGGCGAGTGGTGATTATGCGCAAGGTATACGGTTTTTCCATCAAGGAAATTTCAAAACGATTAGATATGCCTACCAGCACCATTAACTGGAACATTGCCAAAGGCATGACCGCGTGTGACAACCTGATTGAGCAAGCTGAAAACACGACATCAGAGAAACAACTGTCAGGAAACAGCAAATCGAGCTCATGGAGGATTGGAAAATGAGCAACGTAACAGGGTTTGCCAACCCCCAGAAAATTAAAGAAGAAGCCGCCTTGTGGCTGCTTAAAATAGAAGAAGAATCCCCCCTCCCCCCGGAGGAAGTGGCCAACCTGCGCCAGTGGGTAGACACCAGTGAGGTACACCGCCAGGTGATCGTACACATGTCACAAACCTGGGGAGACATGGAGATTCTTTCCGAAATGATGGCCCCACCCACTGCGCGCCAGTGGTCTTTCTGGGAGCTGCTCAGAACCTGGCTGCTGTCGCCGCTGGTGGCCTTGTTGTTGCTGATTATCAAGCCGGTTCGCACCACGCCCCAACCAGGGTTCGCGTTGGCATGCAGCCTTGCCATAGGGGTTCTGGTAACACTGTGGGCATTGAACCCCCAGAACAACGAACCCTCCAACCGCTATCTGACGCAAGTCAGCGAACAGGCGCATTACACTCTGGCCGATGGCTCGCAGCTGTGGCTGAACAGCAACAGTGAAGTTGAAGTCATCTACAGCGATAACTTTCGGCGCATACGCCTGCTTCGCGGCGAAGCACATTTTGACGTAAAAAGGGACACACAACGCCCCTTTGAAGTGTATTCCAACGATCGACTGGTGCGGGCTCTGGGTACCGCCTTCTCTGTGTATCGCTCCAAAGACAGTATCGAGGTGTTTGTCTCTGAAGGCAGGGTTGAACTTGCCATCGTGGATGAAACCCTGGTGATTACACCGGATGACCTCCCCTCCGGGTCGGCGGCGCTGCCAGCTGGCAAAGTCGGTTTGCCGGTAACCCGGGAAGCCCCCGCCGCCATCAAAACTTATGTGGGTGAGCTGGCGGCAGGTCAAAGCGTATCCATCCCCACAAAGAACGGCGATGCTCCCGTAGAAATGCACAGTGAGGATATTGTTGAACACGACGCGGGGGAAGTGATTCGCAAACTTTCCTGGCTGGATGGCAAGCTGGTATTTGCCGGTGAGTCACTGGAGCAGGTGGTGACCGAAATCAGCCGTCACACATCCATGCGTATCGATGTCGCAGACCCGGCGCTGAAAACAATGCGTATTGGCGGCCACTTTCAAGCCGGCGACACCGACGCGCTGTTTTATGTCTTGGAGTCCGGTTTTGGCATACAGGTGAACAAACTCAACGAAAATCATGTTGAATTGCAGGCAAAGCAATAATTATTTTTAATTTTTTTGAAAAAAATACTATTTTGAATTATACAAAATCGGTTTTTAAACGTCCCTATTATCGACGAGGAACAGGTCGCAACAACCTGCTTGCGACCAGACTTTTGCATAGGGGACCAAGAAAACCGTTTTTTATTATTGCCTGTATTTTCGGTTTATTTTTCAGCCAATTTGCATACAGCAAAGCCGAGGAAGACAAATACTTTTTTGATCTTGTGAGACAACCGCTCAGCCAATCATTGGGTATTCTTTCCGAAGTCACAAAACGATCTTTTCTTTTCCCCTATGACCTTGTCGCAAACAAAGAGGGCAATCCGGTTCAAGGGCATTTCACCGCCCAGCAAGCACTGGATCTGTTGTTGAAAAACACAGGGTTTGAAGGCCAGCTCTCTGAGAAAAAGGTGTTTTTGGTAAAGCCGGTAGCGGCGGCGCCAATGCCAAACGACAATTCAGGGGGTAAATCCATGAACAAAAACAGCAAGAAGTTAAAGGTCGGTTTTTTTGCGGCATTAACCAGTATTTTTACAGGTACGGCAGGCGCACAAGATGCATCTGAAACCGCCGACAGTGCCAAGGACACATCGGTACTGGAAGAAATAACCACACTCGGTTCAAGGCGTGCGGCAAGATCCGCTCTTGATTCCGCTGTACCGGTGGACGTAATCAGCAGCCAGGACATCAAGCGCCAGGGCAGCACAGACCCAATCGACGTACTCACCGCCATTATTCCCTCCTTCAACGCCAACCGCGAACCGATTTCCGATGCCGCCACACTGGTTCGCCCCATCAACCTGCGGGCCCTGCCATCGGATCACACCCTGGTTCTGGTGAACGGCAAACGCAGACACCGCGGAGCGGTTGTGGGCGAATTTGTTTCCGGCGTAAACCGGGGCGCTCAGGGGGTAGACGTAAATCCGCTGTTCGGCGCTGCCATCAAACAAGTGGAAGTTCTACGGGATGGTGCAGCCGCCCAGTACGGAGCAGACGCCATTGCCGGGGTAATGAACTTTTCCCTGGAAGATGACCCCAACGCGCGAAAAATTTCCGTTCAACTGGGCGAAAGTTACGAAGGCGATGGCAGGAACTACCAGGTTTCCGGCGCCTTTGGCCTGCCTGTGACCGACGATGGTTTTGCCGTACTCGCCTTCGAGCTGAAGAACGCTGACCCCACCAGCCGTGGCGTGCAGGATGGTGAAGGTACCAACAGTGGTGCTGCCGCCCTGGAAGCGGCGGGCTTTCCGGTGGCAAACCCGGTGGTTGTATGGGGCGCACCGGAAGTGGAAGATGACTACAAGCTGATTCTGAACACCGGTTTTAACATTAACGAAACTACCGAACTGTACGGCTTCGGCAACTACGCCACCCGGGATGTGGATGGCAGCTTCTTCTACCGCAACCCCACGAATCGCGCCGGTGTATTTACCAACGGTGGCAATGTACTTTTCGCCGATGCAACCGGCGATGGTTGCCCCACCGGTGCACTGCCCACCACCAGCTTTGCAGACGCCCAGGCATTTCTTGCTGCTGCGCCAGCCAACTGCTTTGCCTTCCAGTCCATATTCCCAGGCGGCTTCACACCGCGCTTTGGCGGTAACGTCACAGACACCAGCCTGACCTTTGGTGTTCGCGGGGAATTTGCCAACGGCCTGATCTACGATATCAGTGCAGGCACCGGCGAAAATGACGTTCAGTACGCCATTTCCAATACCATCAACGCATCGCTGGGGGCGGCATCACCAACGGATTTCGAGCTGGGCTCACAGATTCAGAGCGAAACCATCTTCAATGCGGATTTTGTCTACGCCGTAGAAGCTGGCCTGGCCTCGGAACTCAATATCGCCTTCGGCCTGCAATACCACGACGAGGAATTTGAGATTCTCGCCGGGCAGGAAGAATCCTTTATCGCTGGCCCCTTCGCCACCCAGGGTTTCTCCGTCGGGGCCAACGGTTTTCAGGGTTTCAGCGACGATATAGCGGGAACTTTCAGCCGTTCCAGCGAAAGCGCTTATGTCGACCTGGAAGCAGATATAACTGACCGCTTTCTGCTGAGCGCCGCCTTCCGTTACGAAAACTTCAGTGACTTTGGCAGCACCAGCAACGGTAAAATTGCAGCGCGCTATCGTTTTTCCGACAGCTTCTCGCTGCGCAGTGCGGTGAGCACTGGTTTCCGTGCCCCCACCTTGGGCCAGTCCAACCTGCAGCGGGCATCTACCGGCTTCCAGAATGGTGTATTGGTTGAGCAATTGGTGATTGCCAGTACCGACCCCATTGCGGAATTTTTCGGTGGTGGCCAATTGTCACCGGAAGATGCGCGCAACTTCAGCATCGGCCTGACTACATCGGTGGCTGGCTTTGATATCACTCTGGATTATTTTGACATCGAAGTGGACGACCGCGTGTCTCTCACCAGCGCAAACATCGGTGATGCGGAACGTGCCCAACTGGTTGCCCTGGGCAACCCGGAAGCCGCCACCATCAGCAACGTGCAGTTTTTTGTGAACGACTTCGACACCAAAACCACCGGCCTTGACCTGGTTGCCAACCGCTCGTTTGAATGGGCCAACAGCAGCACCAACCTGACTCTGGCTTTGAACCACACCGATACCGAAGTCACCAACCGCGGTGCCACCATCGGCGATGGCCGCGAGCGGGAAATCGAAGAAGCCATTCCCAGCATTCGCGCCACCATCACCCTGAACCATCAGGTAGGCAACCTCAACGCGCTGATTCGCACCAATTACTTTGGCGAGGCCTACGAGTCCCTGTTCAACGACGAAACCCTGCCAGTGGTCACCGATGGTCTATTCATGGTGGACGCAGAGCTGGCCTGGCAGTTGAACGATTCGCTGAACGTTGCCGTGGGCGCCAAAAACCTGTTTGACGAGTTCCCGGACGAGTGGATGACCGCTGGCTTTACCGGCCGTGATGGTGGCTTCCTCGGGGCTATTTATCCCCTGAACCACCCTGCCGGTCTCGGTGGTGGAAGCTACTACCTGAGACTTCAGGCAGATTTTTAAGGCCTTTTAACCCCGCATTTTCCAATGCACCCCTCTTAACAGCAGGTATGTACACAGCAGTATGTGTACCGCTACCTGCTTTTTTTTGTGGATAAAAATCTATGAATATTGGCATCTACATCTCTCTCGGCCTTTATTTTGCCGTTATGCTGGGTATTGGCTTTTACAGTTATTCGGTCACCAAAAATGATGTCTCCGGCTTTCTGCTCGGTGGTCGCAACTTGAGCCCATCGGTGACCGCACTTTCCGCTGGTGCTTCGGATATGAGTGGCTGGATGTTGATGGGCCTGCCCGGTGCCATGTACGTTTCCGGCCTGTCCAGTTCCTGGATTGCCATTGGCCTGATTGCCGGCGCCTACCTCAACTACCTGGCGGTAGCGCCCAGACTGCGTGTGTACACCGAAATTGCCGATGATGCCGTCACCATCCCGGAGTTTTTTGAACGCCGCTTTGACGACAAACGTCACCTGTTGCGTGTATTCAGCTCGGCAATCATTATTATTTTCTTCGCCATCTACACCACTTCTGGCGTGGTTGCCGGAGGCAAACTGTTTGAAACCTCGTTTGGTCTGAGCTATCAGCTGGGCCTGATCATTACCGCTGGTGTGGTGGTGGCTTACAGTACCTTTGGGGGCTTTCTGGCAGTCAGTACCACCGATTTTGTGCAGGGCTGCATCATGTTTGTGGCACTGGTGATGGTACCCATTGTTGCCATTGGGCAAGTGGGCGGCGCAGTGGAAACGCAGCAGCAAATTGCCGCTATCGATAACAATTTATTGACCTTTGGCGGCACCTCCATCCTGGCCATTATTTCAGCACTGAGCTGGGGGCTGGGCTACTTTGGGCAGCCGCACATCATCGTTCGCTTTATGGCCATCCGCTCCGTCAGGGAAATTAAAGTGGCCCGGCGTATTGGCATGAGCTGGATGGTGGTTGCCCTGATCGGGGCAACTGCGGTGGGTATTGCTGGCCTGGCTTACGTCACCGCAAGCGGTGCCACCTTGCACGACCCGGAAACCGTATTTATTTTTCTGTCTACCACCCTGTTTCACCCGCTGGTGGGCGGTTTTCTATTGGCCGCCATATTAGCTGCCATTATGAGCACCATTTCCTCCCAACTGTTGGTCACTTCCAGTTCATTAACGGAAGACGTTTACCATACGTTCCTGCGCAAACAAGCCGCGCCGCAAGAACTGGTATTGGCAGGCAGAATATCCGTAGCAGCCGTTGCCTGCCTCGCCGTGATTCTGGCGCAAAACCCCAACAGCAGTATCCTGTCCCTGGTAAGCAACGCCTGGGCTGGCTTTGGGGCGGCCTTCGGTCCAGTGGTATTACTGAGCCTGTTCTGGAAGCGGATGACATTCACCGGCGCTCTGGCGGGAATGATCGTGGGAGCCATGACGGTACTGGTATGGGTGTACGCTCCGTTTACCATTCAGGGAGAGAAACCCAGCGACTTCCTGTTTGAAATTGTGCCGGGATTCACTTTAAGCACCGTGGCAATTGCCGTGGTAAGCCTGCTGTCGACAAAACCATCGCCCGCCATTTGCAAAGGGTTCGATGCCATGAAATCAGAACTGTCGCACAGCTTGCACCGTCAACCGAAAACACCCTGACTTCTGTCTGCTGTTTTCTGTCGGCTGACCTCTGAATTCAGAAGCCATACATCTGCGGCAACAACCAACTGATGGTGAGCCACAGAATCACCGTCAGTGGTACGCCGACGCGCACAAAGTCCATAAAGCTGTAACTACCGGTGTTCATCACCAGCAAGTTGGTTTGATAAGCCATGGGCGTGGCAAAGCTCATATTGGCACCAAACAGTACCGCCAGTACAAACGCCTCCGGCGGCAAGCCCAGCTGTTGGGCGATGCTGACGGCGATGGGTGTGCCGATCACCGCAGCGGCGTTGTTGGACACCACATTGGTGAGTATCGCCATCAACAACACCAGGCCGGCAAACAGGCCGTGAATGGGCAAATAGGCGGCAATTTTGACAAACCCGGACGCCAGCCAGTCCGTTGCTCCGGTAGAGATCAGTGCATTGCCCAGAGCTAAACTGGCCACCACTATCAACACCACCTGCACACTCAGCGCCCGCTGCACATCCCGCCAGGTCAGGCAGTTGGTAAACATCATCAGCAACGCCCCGCACACCGCACTGATGGCGATGGGCAAGATGCCCAGCGCCGCCACCACAATCACCGCGGCCATCACCCACAGGGCGCGGTGAGCCCGGTGGGAATGGGGCAGTTCGGTGGTGGCATCCAGCACCAGCAACTGACCGCTGCGCCGGATGTCTTCGATGTTTTCCCCCGGCCCCTGGATCAACAGCACATCCCCCAGACGCAGCTTTACCTTGCCAATGCCATCGGGCATTTCTTCCAGCACCCGGCCCTTGCGATGAATGGCGATCACCGCTACCTGGTAGCTGTGCAAAAAGCGGATTTCGTTGAGGGTGCGGCGCACCAGTGGCGAGCCGCGATCCACCACCAGTTCCGCCATGTGTTGATCCGGGTCGGTGAGGGGATTTTCCTCGTCCACCAGTTTGCCGGACGAAAACAACTGCCCCCCCAGCAGGGATTCGTACTCTTTCAGTTTTTGCGGCGTATCCCGCACCAGTAAACGATCACCACCGCGCACCGTGGCATCGGGCAAGGGAAATACATAGTTCTGTTTACTGCGGCGAATGCGGGTTATCTGAATACAGCCATCGGTTTTATCGATAATCTCCCGTACCGTCAGGCCAGCGCAGTCGCCGTCTTCCGGTATCAGCAGATGAGCGGTAAAAATGCGCGGCGAGTCGTCGTCCACCAGAGCGCCGCGCGCCGGCAGCAAGCGGGGAGCCACCAACCACAGGTACAACACCCCTACCCCAGCCATGACCAAACCGGGAACAAAAAAGTCGAACATGCCGATTTCTTTCAAACCCAAATCCGCCGCCACACTCACCACCAGCAAGTTGGTAGAGGTGCCAATGGTGGTGAGCATACCCCCCAAAATAGTGGCAAAGCTGATGGGCATTAACGTGCCGGATACAGAGGTTTTGGTGCGGTTGGCCACGGTCACCAGAATCGGCAACAACAGCACCACAATGGGCGTGTTGTTTACAAAGGCGCTCAGCAACGCCGCCACCACCAGGGCCACAAACAGCGACAGAAACGGGCTGTAGCCCCACAGCCGCGCCAACACCCGGCCCACCGGTTCCAGCGCACCGGTGCGCACCAGGCCGTGGCCGACAATCATCAGCGCGCACACCGCAATCAAGGCCTGATGGCCAAACCCGGAAAAAAAACTGGTGGGGCTTAGAGCAACGCCCTCGGCACTGGTATAGGGGAACAGGGTGAAACCGATGGTCAGCAGCACCACCACAAACAGGCTTGAGGTTTCCAGGGGGATGCGCTCGCGGGAAAACAGGAATAAGGCGAACACCGTCAGAATCAGGGAAGCAATGGCATGGGCATTCAAAGCGCCAGAAGCTATTTCCATGGAATTATTCGTTTTATGACCCGAGGGCATTGCATGCTAACACGACAATGCGCGCTACTGAACACTCCATTACGTCCCATGTTCCACCCCTATGTGTACCCCTGAATCCGTGACTTCAGAGCGGCGCATAGCACAAGCTCTTGATTCCACAGCGGTTTGAAAAATGCCCACTTAACCGACGGGTAAAGCTAAGATTTTTCAATTCCACTGTGAAACCAATATCTTGAACTCTACACTCACTCTGAAATCACGGACTCAGGGTACCTATAAAGTTATAGCCTCAAGCGGTGTCAATTATCTCTTAAGTGGGCCTTGCAAGGCTTTATTCCCGGCACCTGTTCCAGATCAATTGCCCCCCTTCTCCAGAGTCACAAAATCGTCATCAGACAGACATTCACATTCTGGAGAAACACCATGAAAAGCACCTCAAAAACCCTGCTCAGTGTCGCCGTGGCCGCTGCGGTTTGCGCATTTGCCAACCCCACCTACGCAGACGATGCCAACTCTCTTTCCGATGCCTTTAAAAACGGCACCGTGAAGGGCAACTTCCGCCTGCGCTACGAAGAAGTGGATAACACCTCCAGCGATGGCGCACTCACTTTGCGCAGTCGGCTGACCTTTCAGAGTGCAGAATACAAAGGTTTTAGCGCCCTGTTGGAAATGGATGATGTGAGTCACTTTGGCAGCGACAATTTCGTTGGCATTCCCGACCCGGAAGGCAGCGAGGTCAACCAGTCATGGATTAAATACAACTTCGGTAAAAGCGATGCGACCTTTGGTCGCCAGCGTATCAACCTGGACAACCAGCGTTTTGTGGGTGGCGTTGGCTTCCGTCAGAACGAGCAGACCTACGACGGCATCAGCTACACCGACAAACACCTGAAAGACACCACCGTGTTTGTGGCCAACATCAACAACGTCAACCGCATTTTCGGGGAAGACTCCCCCATCGGTGACCACGACAACGACAGCTGGCTGGTAAACGCCAATTACAGCGGCTTTAAAAACGGCAAACTGTCCCTGTACGCCTACCTGCTGGACAACAGCAACGCCGCGCTGTTCTCCACCGACACTTACGGCATTCGCTACAGCGGCAAGGCCGGCAAATCCTTCAGCTACAATCTGGAATATGCCACTCAGTCCGACGCCGCCAACAACCCCCTGGACTACAGCGCTGAGTACCTGCTGCTGGAAGGCTCCCTGCAAACCAAGCCAGTGAAACTCACTCTGGGTTATGAACTGCTCGGCTCGGACAATGGCGACACGGGCGGCTCCCTGCTCAACGATGGCCGCTTTATTACCCCGCTGGCCACCCTGCACAAATTCCAGGGCTGGACCGACATGTTTATCGCTGGCGGTACCGGCAACATCGACACCGGCGTGGAAGACCTGTACTTCTCCGTCAGCGGCAAAGCCGGTGGCTTTAAACTGGTGTTTGTCTACCACGACTTCAGTGCCGACAAAGCCTCTGCCACTGTAGACGACTTGGGTTCCGAATGGGGCTTTCTGGTAGGCCGCAAAATCAACGACAACCTCAACCTGTCATTGAAATACGCGGACTACAGTGCGGATGATTTTGGTACCGATACCGAGAAATTGTGGCTAACTGCGCAGTTTGCTTTTTGATAACGGCCTTAAAATCACGCGACAGGGACGTCGCCTCTGACAATGAGTTGCAGACATCACTGGTTTTGACAAAACCGTAGGGTGGATTAGCGATAGCGTAATCCACCACTTTGCTGGACCGTATGCGACAAGGATCTCGCATCCGAGCGTACAGGGAAGTATGTACAGCGAGTCCAGTAAAGTGCTACCTATCTCTGATCGCCACCCAGGGCGGTTGCGTTCAACAGGCAATACGGCAGTCAATGGATGAGATTGCCACGGCCTGTGGCCTCGCAATGACGGTATCACCCCGCTAAAATGGCGCCCCCAATGAACCGCCAGAAGTAGAACCCCATGCCGTTACTGCACCCACCCGAGCCCCCACCCGCTGGCCAAAAACACCGCTGGGGCGGTTTGCAGGGGGCGGGACAGGCACTGGCCATTAGCGAAGCCGCACAACAGTTTGATGGCTTGACGCTGGTGATTACCGACGGCGCGAAATCAGCAGCACAGTTGGAAACCGAATTACAGTTTTTCAACAGCGAACTACCGGTGCTGCACTTCCCGGATTGGGAAACCCTGCCCTACGACCTGTTCTCCCCCCACCAGGACATCATTTCCGAACGCCTGCGCTGCCTGTACCGGTTGCCACAGGTCAGCAAAGGCATTTTGATTGTGCCCGCTTCCACGCTGATGCACCGCCTGGCACCGCCGTCTTTTATCAGCGGTCACTCTTTTGTGTACAAAGCTGGCGATACCGTCAACGTAGATCGCCTGCGGGAACAGTTGCAACAGGCTGGCTACCAGTGTGTGGACACGGTGTACGAACACGGGGAATACGCCGTGCGCGGCGCTTTGGTGGATATTTTCCCCATGGGCTCGAAACAACCGTTTCGGCTGGATTTGTTCGACGACGAAATCGAATCCCTGCGCAGCTTCGACCCGGAGAGCCAGCGCACCATTGACCAACTGGACGCCATCGACCTGCTGCCCGCCAAAGAAGTGCCACTGGACAAACCGGGCATCCGCCGCTTTCAGGACAACTGGCACAGCCGCTTCGACGCCGACCCGCGCAGCTCCGCCTTATACCAGGACGTCAGCAACGGTGCCGCCGCCCAGGGCATTGAATACTTCCTGCCGCTTTTCTTTGGGGGAGAGTTTGAACAGTGCGCCACCCTGTTCGACTACCTGCCCGGTGACACCCAGGTATTCACCAGCGGCAATCTGGAAACCGCTGCCGGGCAATTCTGGCAAGAGGCCAGCAACCGCTTTGAAGAATACGGTGTAGACCGGGAACGCCCCCTGCTGCCACCGGCAGAGGTATTCGTACCGGTAAACGAACTGTTTGCCGCGCTGAAACAATGGCCGCGTATCGACCTGACGGCCAACCAGCAAAGCGGCACCGGCGCCAGCAACTTTTCGCTTCAACCCGCCCCCGATGTTGCCGTGGATTCCCGCGCCAGTAACCCGTTGCTGGCTCTGCAAAGTCACTTGTTCGAAAACCAACAACGAGTGCTTTACTGCGCTGAATCCGCAGGCCGCCGGGAAACTCTGTTGGAGTTGCTGGCCAGCATTCGCCAGCAACCGGTGGAAGTTGCCAACTGGCAGGAATTTTTAAACGGCAACCACCCCAGCTCTATCACCATCGCGCCGCTGGATCGCGGACTGACTTTAGAGCACCCGGCCATTTGCCTGATCAGCGAAGGCGACCTGTTCGGCCAGCAGGTATTGCAGCGCCGTCGCCGTTCCCGTACTCAGGACCAGGCCGACAACGTTATTAAAAACCTCACGGAGTTGCGTGAGGGCGCACCGGTGGTACATATCGATCACGGTGTGGGCCGCTACCGGGGGCTGCAAACCATTGGCGTCAACGACGAGATGCAGGAATTCCTCACCCTGGAATACGCCGATGACACCAAACTCTATGTACCGGTATCGTCCCTGCATCTGATCAGCCGTTACAGCGGCAGCGAGGAAGACACCGCCCCCCTGCACCGGCTGGGCAGCGACAGCTGGAAAAAAGCCAAAGACAAAGCTGCCAAAGAGATTCGCGACACCGCCGCTGAGCTGTTGCAGGTGTACGCCCAACGCGCTGCCCGCCAGGGTTTCAGCTTTAGCGACCCGGCAGAGGACTACCTGGCCTTTAGCCGGGACTTTCCCTTTGAAGAAACCCCGGATCAGCAGGACGCCATCGACGCGGTAAAAAAAGACCTGTTGGCAGAACAACCCATGGACCGCCTGGTGTGCGGCGATGTGGGATTTGGCAAAACCGAAGTGGCCATGCGCGCCGCCTTTATCGCGGTGAGCAACAGCAAACAGGTGATTATTCTGGTGCCCACCACCCTGCTGGCCCAGCAACACTACGAAAACTTCAAAGACCGCTTTGCCAATTGGCCGGTGACCGTGGAAGTGCTGTCCCGCTTCCGCACTGCCAAAGAGCAGGAAGCCGTTATCCAGCGCGCCGCCGACGGCAAAGTGGATATTTTGATCGGCACCCACAAACTGCTCAACAGCCGCATCAAATACAAAAATCTGGGCCTGCTGATTATCGACGAAGAACACCGCTTTGGGGTGCGCCAGAAAGAGGCAGTCAAAGCTCTGCGCGCCGAGGTGGACATACTCACCATGACCGCCACCCCCATTCCCCGCACCCTGAATATGGCCTTTGGCGGCATTCGCGACCTGTCCATTATCGCCACGCCACCGGCCAAGCGACTGGCGGTAAAAACCTTTATCCGCCAGAGCGAAACCCGCCTGATTCGCGAGGCCATACTGCGGGAAACCCTGCGCGGCGGCCAGGTGTACTACCTGCACAACGAAGTCAAAACCATCGACAAGGTGGCCCGGGAGCTGCAGGAACTGGTGCCGGAGGCTCGCATCGGTATCGGCCACGGCAAAATGCGCGAACGGGAATTGGAACAGGTGATGTCCGATTTCTACCATCAGCGCTTTAACCTGTTGGTGTGCACCACCATTATTGAAACCGGCATCGACGTACCCAGCGCCAACACCATTATTATCGACCGTGCCGACAAATTCGGTATCGCTCAGCTGCACCAGTTGCGGGGTCGGGTAGGCCGCTCTCACCACCAGGCCTACGCCTATTTGCTGACGCCTCACCCGAAAACCATGACCAGGGACGGGGTCAAGCGTCTGGAAGCCATCGAAGCTGCCGACCATCTGGGCAGCGGTTTTACCCTGGCCACGCACGACCTGGAAATTCGCGGCGCCGGCGAACTGCTGGGCGACGAACAGAGCGGCCATATCCAGCGCATCGGCTTTACCCTGTATATGGAACTGCTGGAGAAGGCGGTACAGGCCATTCAGGATGGCCGCGAGCCGGACGTGGAAGCCGCCATGCACGACAACGTGGAAATCAACCTGCGTATCCCCGCTCTGATTCCCGACGACTACCTGCCCGATGTGCCCATGCGCCTGCAAATGTACAAACGCCTGGCCAGCGCCAAAAACAACAACGGGCTGAAAGAACTGCAAGTGGAAATGATCGATCGCTTTGGCCTGCTGCCGGACTACCTGAAAAACCTGATTCGTGTCACTGAGCTGCGTTTGCAGGCTGAACAGCTGGGTATTACCAAAATTGAAGCCAACGCCACCGGCGGCGGCCTTACCTTTGGCAGTGCCACAACTGTGGAGCCCATCACCATCGTACAACTTGTGCAACAGCAGCCAGACCGTTATCGTTTCCAGGGTGCTACTGAACTGCGCTTTTCAGCGGCCATGAAAACCAGTGACCTGCGGATTAATACGGTGAAGAAACTGCTGGAATTGTTACAAAGCGGATCAAATTGATAACCGTCATCGCGTGCGCAGCGTGGCGATCTTGACCGGTGTGGCAGGGGACTTGAGACAATGTCGCAATCGAATGGAGATTGCCGCGTCGTCTTCGACTCCTCGCAATGACGGCAATGCCCCACCCTCGCAATAGTGCAAAAACAGGAGACCAGAAATGAGAGACAATAAACGGACAACCGTATTCAGAGCCATACGGCAGCTTTTGTGTCTCTCGTTATTGCTACCGGCCCTGCCCGCCACCGCCGCTGACGATGCCGAAAAGTGGTACCAGGTGGAAGTGATTGTCTTCCAGCAGACCGACCACTACGGCCAGGAACAGCCGCGCCGGGATGTAACTCTCACCTACCCGGACAACCACCTGGAATTGTTCGACCCCAATCAGGTAGTTGAAAACGAGGAAGCCGCTACAGAAGTTGTTGAGACTGTCGCAAAAACACCCAACTCCATCCTGCTAACGCCGGAGCCCGATTCTGCAATACCCGAACAGGAACAACCTTTTCAGGTGCTGGAGTCAGGCCAGCGTCAACTGAACAACTACGCCACCGCCCTGCATCGTCGCTCCGGCTACCAGGTGCTGTACCATCAAGCCTGGCGTCAACCGGGTATCAGCTCTGCCCAGGCGCCCTGGGTACTGGTGCGCGCTGGCGACCGCTACGGCGAACACTTTGAACTGGAAGGCAGCCTGCGCCTGGTGCGCTCCCGCTACCTGCACCTGGAAACCAATCTGTGGCTGAGCCGCTTTGTGGAAAATCTGGATTCGCAGCCCTCTGAATTCGAGCGTTTTGAAGGCTTTGAAAACTCTCAGGGAGCCGACGATCTGTGGCCACTGTTGCCGGAATACCCCATTGTGGAAATCCCCCCTTCCGCTGAGCCGGAAGAAGAACAGGCACTGTCTTCAGGCACCCAAAATCCTGCTGAATTTGGCGAATTGATTCTGGAACCCGCAGATACCTTGCCACTGTTCCAGATTGGCGAACTGCCCCCTGAAACACCGCAATTCAAAACAGACCAAATTAACCTGTTTAAAACCAGCCGCCGCATGCGCCGTGACGAACTGCACTACCTGGACCACCCGAACATGGGGGTTCTGGTGCAGGTGACTCACTACGAAGTGCCGGAAACAGAAACGGAAAAACCTGAGACTACGCCTACACCGCTATTGCTCAATAAATAGCAGGCAGCATCACCGTTACCTGGCAACTTGTAATTCACCAGTGGCGACAAACGTAGCCGGGTTGAGCTACGCTGCACCCGGGCTACACCCTGCACTACAGAGGAGGTATATTTATCAAAGTCACCACATATCCCTCCCCCTGCAAATAACGCCCGCAAAAGGCTTGCCCACTCTGCCAGCGACTATTAAGCGATTCTCGCAACTCAATCACAAAGCTTGTATCCGTCAATTCCAGCAGTTGCGCTTTGTCAAAACCAAAATACTGATTAACCGTGGGATACAGCGCTTTAAACAGGCTTTCCTTGGCAGAGAACAGCAGTGTTAAAAACCAGGCCTTATCCCAGGGGCCGCCATCCAGCACCTGAGTATCTTGCGGCACCGCAATAGTGCTGTAGATGCGTTCACAAACATCGTTACTCACCAGCATTTCGCAATCTATGCCAATACCCGCGTAATCCTGCTGTCTGGCGGCGATAGCTACGGCTTTGCCGGCGGTGTGGGAAATGGACCCGACGGCATTTGCAGGCCACAGGGGAATGCGGTTTTCACCGCTTTGTACAATCAGGTTATCACTGCCCAGGGCACGGAGTGCGCGCGCGGCGCAGTAGCGCCCGGCGAGAAATTCCGCCTGTCGTTTGGGTACTGCTTTGCCAACACGTTGTGGCAGAGGAATGTCCAGGTCCCGGTAGCAGTTGGGGTGGTAGTTGTTCAGGTCAAAACCTGTGGATTCAACCACCAGCCCCTGCCCGGCCAGGGGCGCGGCAAAATTATCATTTACCAGAAAAGGCATGGGATTATTTTTCAACAGGCGGAACGTCGTCTTTATTCAGTTGTTCAAGTTCAGCGCGAATGTCATCCGCTGCCTGCTGCATTTCCCGGGCAGTATCCTGCAGTACGGAACTCATTTCGCGAACCGCGCCATCCAATGCGCCATCCACTGCTTCGCCTATGGCGTCACCGGCTTCACTGATGGTATCTGCCAGGGCACCCTGCAATTGCTGAAACGAGCTGCCCAGCATGGATTGGGTGGTGCGATTAAAATTTACCCGCCACTGGCCCTGCTGTTGTTCCAGTACGGTGTCGAAGGTTAACGTAATTCGGCTGTTGCCCTTCACGGATTCAAACGCTGTAGCCACCAACGAACTCTGTTCACTCTCATCCAGGCTGACCTCGCCAATATGCAGGCTTTCGATACGGCGTTTGCCGCTAATGCTGATGCTTTCCATGCTGCTTTTGGTGGCGAGTGCTTTGGCGGCATCGATATTGCCAGCGGCCACAGCTTGCCAGAACTGTTGGGATACCGCTTGCGGGGAAGCGTTATCGGCACAGGCGGCAAGCAACAATACCGCCAGCAGTAATCCATAAAACAGAACATTGCCGCGCCGCTTTGCGGCTCGCAATGACGGTGTTATTTGTTGTAGAAAATTCATCGTTCAACTCCTGTCGAAATCATCTCGCAAGTGCGCACCAATGCCCGGCGAATCAGGGGAATCCTGCTGTCCAGCACCCGCTGGATATCCGCCATGGTGATGTTATCAGGGCCGCGCCCGGCGGCCGGGTTCACCACCAGCGCCAGGCACGCGTAATCCAGCCCCAACTCCCGCGCCAATGCCGCTTCCGGCATGCCAGTCATGCCCACCAGATCGCAGCCGTCCCGTTCCAGGCGGTCTATCTCGGCAGCACTTTCCAGTCGCGGCCCCTGGGTAATGGCGTGCACACCACCGTCGATGGGGTTGGCATTCTCTGCTTGCAAAGCCGCCACCACATGTTGGCGCAGTTCGTCGCTGTAGGGCTGGGTAAAGTCGATGTGTTGCAACGGTACATTGGCACTGTCGCTGTAAGTGTGTGCCCGTCCCCAGGTGTAATCAACAATCTGATTGGGCACTACCAACGCCCCCGCGCCCATATCTTCGCGAATACCGCCCACCGCATTAACAGCGATCACCGCGTTCACCGCTTCCCCTTGCAAAGCAAACAGGTTGGCGCGGTAGTTTACGCAGTGGGGCGGGATACTGTGGTCGTTGCCATGGCGGGCGAGGAACACTACTTCGGCACTGCCCAGCTGACCACACAACAACGGCGACGAGGGTTCGCCGTATGCCGTAGTAACGGATTTTGTTTCAAGGATTTTCAGCTCCGGCATTGCAGTGAGGCCGGTGCCGCCGATAATGGCGATTTTTTTCATAGCTTGTTGTTTGACACTGTCATCCTGAGTGCAACGAAGGATCCCTGTGGTCAATCGGCGCTTGAGATCCTTCGTTGCGCTCAGGATGACAGGATCACTCCCATTCCACCTTCAATCCATAAATCCCCGGCAGATTGCGCCAGTACCCCAGATAATCCATGCCGGAGCCAAACAGGTAGAGATCACTGGTGCTCAGGCCGACAAAGTCCGGGCGTTGTTTGGCGCGCTCGCGGTCGTGGCGTTTTTCCACCAGTACGGCGGTAAATACTTCTTCGGCGCCCTGAGCGCGGCAGTGTTCGGCGATGGCTTCCAGGGTAAAACCTTCGTCAAAAATATCGTCCAGTATCAATACGGTGCGGCCTTTCATGTCCAGCTGTGGCCGGGCCAGCCAGTTGATATCGCTGCCAATCATTTCGCCTTGATAGCGGGTGGCGTGCAGGTAGTCCAGTTCCAAGGGGAAGCGCAGCAGTGGCAACAGCTGGCCGGTAAACACTACGCCACCGTTAAGCACGCAGATCACAATGGGATTTTTGTCCGCCAGCTTTTCAGTGATGTCGGTAGCGATGCGTTCGATAGCGGCGTCTACTTCTTCGCCGGAGCTCAGCTCCAGGGCGTAATCGAGAATTTCTACAACGTCTGGCAAATTATTTACAGATGAATCACTCAAAAGGTTTATGCCCCTGCGGTGTTGGTGGTGCGGTGTTAGTGGTTATGCCATCTGGCACGTGGAGAGTGGATGTGGGGTACGCGATTTCTGCGCCGTGGCTGTCGATGATGGCGGCAATCTTCAACAATACGTCCTGCTTCACTTCGTGAAACTGCACCCAGTTGCAGGTTTTGGTAAAGGTGTAGACAAAGAAGTCTACGGAAGATGCCGCAAACCCATTGAAATTAACAATCAGGGTTTGTCTGGTATCGATTTCATCGTGGGCCTGCAGCATGGCTTTTACATCGCCAACAATGGCGTTCATGGCGGCGATGTCGTCGTAGCGAATACCAATGGTTTCGTAGATGCGGCGGTTGGTCATGCGCGACGGATTCTCGATGGATATTTGAGTAAACACCGAGTTGGGAATATACAGCGGGCGCTTGTCGAAGGTGCGAATGCGGGTCATGCGCCAACCGATATCTTCCACAGTGCCCTCTATTTCCTGATCCGGTGAACGCACCCAATCCCCCACTTTAAAGGGGCGGTCGAAGTAGATCATCATGCCGCCAAAAAAGTTGGCCAGTAAATCCTTGGCGGCAAAACCCACGGCAATGCCACCGATACCGCCGAACGCCAGCAGGCCGGAAATGCTAAAACCAAACACCTGCATCACAATCAGCAGGGCACTGATAATCACTGCCGCCCGCAGCAGTTTGCCCACGGCTTTGGCGGTGGTTTCATCCACTGGCGGGGTCTGATATTCCGGGTTGAGGAAATTGCGTTCGGCGCGCTTGAGGAAGTTAAGCAGAAACAGCATCACCAGGAAAATCACCGCTACTTTATTGGCTTGAGCAATAAGATTTTCCCAGGCCGGGTCGCTGCTAAAGGCAATTTCTGCGGCGAAGTTAATACCCAGAATCCACACCAGCCACACCAGTGGCCGCCGGAAGGCTTCGATCAGGGCATCGTCCCATACAGTTTTGGTTTTCGCAGCCTGTTTCTCCAGGCGGTTAATCACTTTATTGACCAGAAAACCCAGGGTCAGCGCAATAAGGACGATCAGAAACACTTCCGCCATCCACAGGAATTTCGCCCCGACAACGGCGGCCAGCCAGCTTTCTATTTGCTGCACATCAATCTCCTTGCACCAGCTGTTGCAGCCGGGTTTGGGTATTCAAATAACGGGGGTTAGACCGCAACTGCTGCCAATCTACGGTGCCCCTGCCAGCCATGCGCTGCAAACGCTCAGGGCTGGGTAGCGGCTGTTGTAGGGCCTTTTTTTGCGTCTCTTGTTGCATCTCTTGTTGCATGTTTTCTTGTAAGTGCGCCAGCACCTCCAAGGCACCTTCGCGGCAATTGCATGCCAGCACCATATCACAGCCAGCATTCAGCGCAGCAGCGGCTTTTTCGGCGTAACTACCGGCGACATCGGCCCCTTTCATGGACAGGTCATCACTGAAAATCACACCGTCAAACCCCAGCTCGCCACGGAGTATGTCCTGCAGCCAGAATCGGGAGAAACCCACGGATTCCGGCACCACTTGCGGAAATACGATATGAGCGGGCATCACCGCTGTACAGCGACCCGCCAGCCGTGCGAAGGGAATCAGGTCGTTACTGCGAATGGCATCCAGAGGGCGTTGATCAAAAGGGGTTTCCAGATGGCTGTCTGCCCGCACCGCACCGTGGCCGGGAAAGTGCTTGCCGGTAGCCGCCATGCCCGCTTCTGCCATACCGTCGATAAACGCGCCAGCACAGGCCACCATCTGTTCCGGGTTGTCGGAAAAAGCTCTGTTGGCAATTACGGTGCAGCTGTCTTTATCCAGATCCAACACCGGTGCAAAACTGAAGTCGATACCGCAGGCGCGAATTTCGCTGGCCATCAACCAGCCAGTATCCCGGCACAGGGCCAGGCCCTGCTCAGTATCCTGGCGATAGAAATCACCCAGGGTTTGCATCGCTGGCAGGCGTGTAAAGCCAGCTTTAAAACGTTGTACCCGGCCACCTTCCTGATCCACTGCCAATAGCAGTTCAGGGCGAATCGCACGAATATCATCCACTAACGCGCAGATCTGCTGCCGGGATTCAAAATTGCGGGCAAAAAAGATCACGCCACCCACTTGGGGCTGTTGCAGTAACTCGCGTTCGTCAGCGCTGAGAGCAACGCCCTCCAGATCGAGCATCAAGGGGCCTATGGGCATATCACTTAACCCTATGGACAGGTGGTAAAGGAGGCCACGTTAAGAGCCCCCCGCGGCAATGTCAACGCATCTTTTTACCACCATCCGCCACTCCATACTGGTTGCTTTTTGAGCAACCGGATTTGTGGACTCACTACCAGCTGGCACCTAAAATAGTGGTTCATTTCCGCCGCCTTTGGAAAGCCCTTCCCATGCCCCATACATTTCTGCAACACCTCTCTGCTGAACTCGAACAAATTCACGCCGATGGCCTGTTTAAAGGCGAGCGCATCATCACCTCCCAACAAGCCGCTGACATTACCGTGGAAGGTGGCCAGCGAGTGCTGAACTTCTGTGCCAACAACTATCTGGGACTGGCCAACCACCCGACGTTGATCGACGCGGCCAAAAGCGGCCTGGGCAAGCACGGCTTTGGGGTGGCTTCGGTACGTTTTATCTGCGGCACTCAGGATATTCACAAAACTCTGGAGCAGAAGCTGAGTGAGTTTTTGGGCATGGAAGACACCATCCTCTACTCCTCTTGCTTCGACGCCAACGGCGGTCTGTTTGAAACCCTGCTGGGCCCGGAAGACGCCATTATTTCCGATGCCCTCAACCACGCCTCCATTATCGACGGCGTGCGCCTGTGCAAAGCCAAACGCTTCCGCTACGCCAACAACAATATGGCGGAGCTGGAAGCCCGCTTGCAGGAAGCCTGCGAAGCCGGAGCGCGCTTTAAACTGATTGCCACCGATGGCGTGTTTTCCATGGACGGCGTGATCGCCGACTTGAAATCCGTGTGCGACCTGGCAGACAAATACGATGCCATTGTGATGGTGGACGATTCCCACGCGGTGGGTTTTTTGGGAGAAAACGGCCGCGGCTCTCACGAATACTGCGATGTGATGGAGCGGGTAGACATCATTACCGGCACCCTGGGCAAAGCCATGGGCGGCTCCTCTGGCGGCTACACCGCTGGCCGCCAGGAAATTATCGACATCCTGCGTCAACGCTCCCGGCCATACCTGTTTTCCAATTCACTGGCACCGGCGGTGGTGACTGCCTCTATCAAAGTGGTGGAAATGCTGTCCCAGAGCAAAGACCTGATCCAGAAGCTCAACGACAACAGCCGCTACTTCCGTGAACAAATGACCGAGGCCGGTTTTACTCTGGCCGGGGCAGACCACGCCATTATTCCGGTGATGATCGGCGACGCTCGTCAGGCCGCCGAGTTCGCCGACAAAATGTTGGCAGAAGGCATCTATGTGGTGGGCTTTTCATTCCCGGTAGTGCCCAAAGGCCAGGCCCGCATTCGCACCCAAATGTCTGCCGCCCACAGCCGCGAGCAATTGGATAAAGCGATTGCGGCGTTTGTTAAAGTGGGCAAGGAATTGGGGATTGTTTGACGTTCGATGTTAGACGTTTGACGAAAAAGCAGTTCGGAGCGCTGAGCTCAATTCGTCCAACGTCGAACCTCAAACGTCCAACCGAGGGCGTAACATGAAAGCACTATCGAAGTTAAAACCCGAACCCGGCATCTGGATGACCGATGTGGCCAGGCCGGAGATGGGCCACAACGACCTGCTGATCAAAATGCGTAAAACCGCCATCTGCGGCACGGACATGCATATCTACAACTGGGACAAGTGGTCCCAGGACACCATTCCGGTGCCCATGGTGGTGGGCCATGAATTTGTCGGCGAGGTGGTAGACATGGGCCAGGAAGTGCGCGGCTTTGCCGTGGGTGACCGGGTGTCCGGCGAAGGCCACATTACCTGCGGCCACTGCCGCAACTGCCGCGCCGGACGCCGCCACCTGTGCCGCAATACCGAAGGTGTGGGCGTGGATCGCCCCGGTGCTTTTGCGGAATACCTTGTGATTCCCGCCTTTAACGCCTTCAAGTTACCCGACGACATCCCCGACGACCTGGCAGCCATTTTCGACCCCTTTGGCAACGCGGTGCACACCGCCCTGTCGTTCGATCTGGTGGGCGAGGATGTACTGATTACCGGCGCTGGCCCCATAGGTATCATGGCGGTGGCCATTGCCAAACACTGCGGCGCGCGCCACGTGGTAATTACCGATCTCAACGACTACCGCCTGGACCTGGCCCGCAAAATGGGCGCCAGTCGCGCTGTCAATGTGGCCAATGAGAAATTGCCCACGGTAATGAAAGAACTGGGCATGACCGAGGGTTTTGATATCGGCCTGGAAATGTCCGGCGTACCGGTGGCCTTTAACGACATGCTGCACAACATGAACCACGGCGGCCGCATTGCCATGCTGGGCATCCCACCTGGCGAGATGGCTATCGACTGGAACCAGGTGATATTCAAAGGGCTGATATTAAAAGGTATTTACGGCCGCGAGATGTTTGAAACCTGGTATAAAATGAGCAGCCTGATTCAGAGCGGCCTGGACCTGGCACCCATCATCACTCACCACTACCCTGTGGATGATTTCCAGCAAGGGTTTGAAATGATGGCCTCCGGGCATTCGGGGAAAGTAATTTTGGATTGGCTCAAATAATATTGTCATCCTGAGCGCAGCGAAGGATCTCGATGTTCATCCACACAATGAGATCCCTCACTGCGTTCAGGATGACGTAACTGGAAAACAACGTCTATGAAAATAAACATCATCACCACCGGCGGCACCATCGACAAAATTTACTTCGACGCCAAGAGCGACTACCAGGTGGGCGACCCGGTGATTGGCGAGCTGCTTAAACGCATGGAAGTGGGCTTTGAGTTTGAAGTGACCTCTGTATTGCGCAAAGACAGCCTGGACCTCACCGACGAAGATCGCCAGCTTATCGTCGACCGGGTAAAAAACTGCGACAGCGATTATGTTCTGGTAACACACGGCACCGACGGCATGGTGGAAACCGGCAAATGGTTGCGGGAACAGGTACCGGGGAAGCACATTCTGATGACCGGTGCTCTGCAACCGGCGGTCTTCCGCGAGACCGACGCCATCTTCAATATCGGCTGCGCCCTTGGCGCTCTGCAAGCGGTGCAGCCAGGGGTTTATATCACCATGAATGGGCAACTGTTTGACGCCACCCGAGTGGTAAAAAATGTCGCCGCCAACCGCTTTGAGCCCGCAAACCCGTAAAACCCACTTTTTATCCGTATCAAAAGGGTCTTAACGGCCCTTTTCACCGTCATTTCTTTAGATATTTTTTTCATTACCCAGCCGCTTTTTATTCTTCTCTCCTATAAGCAAAATCACTTTTCCATCGCTAATTCCTTGAATTTACGATGCTTATAAAAAACCACTGTTGCCGTAAAAACCAATGCGCGCTGTAGGCACCCAACGGCGATAGGCAAGCCACTTCAGCAATGATAGGGTTTTAGGGCCTGTTCACACTAATTGAATCGCCACTGTTGTAACTCGATTAGTGTGAACAGGCCCTAACTCAACATCCAGATGGGAGCACAGCCGTGGCCAAACACTACCCTGAAATTGGTTCCTGGTATCAGGACGCTGCAGAGGATGTGTTGTTTGAAGTGGTCGCGGTAGACGACAGTGCCGGCACCATTGATATTCAATTACTGGGCGGCGAAATCAGCGAACTGGATTTTGAAACCTGGGGGCAAATGCTGATACTCAGCGCCGAAGCGCCGGAAGACTGGCGCGCCTCCTACGAACTCAGCCGCGAAGACAGCCACGAACTGGACGACATTGTTATTCCCGACAACGTTCAGGACCCCCTGGCAACCCTCGATATAAACAACGGCTAACTCCTCAACTTCAAGCAACTCTACCCTGCTTTCCAACGACTCTGTCATTGCGAGCGCAGCGAAGCAATCTCGACCAGAACACCGCAAACAGCATAAGATTACCGAACTGCTGTGCTTTTCGCCATGGCAGCACAGTTTGGAAATTCAATAGTTTGGAAATTCCCCTTGCATCCACGCCCTCACAGAGCCATACTGGACAAAGTTACAGCTGTATATAAATCCACATTTATGTTTGCCAAGACTTTCCCAGCCAAAGGAAAATCCAATGATTGACCTCACCGCCCGCCAGCAGCAAATTCTCGAACTGATCAAAGAGTATATCTACGATACCGGCTTCCCACCCACCCGTGCCGAAATTGCCGAAACGCTGGGCTTCCGCTCTGCCAATGCCGCCCAGGAGCATCTCAAGGCACTGGAGCGCAAAGGTGTTATCGAGATTGTTCCCGGCGGCTCACGCAGCATTCGCCTGCTGGTGGAAGACGGCGTACCGGATGGCTTGCCGGTGGTGGGCCGGGTAGCTGCTGGCAGCCCGATTCTGGCAGAGGAAAACGTCGAGGATTACTACGAAGTACCAGAACAACTGTTCTACCCTGCCGCTTCCTACTTTTTAAAAGTACAGGGCATGAGCATGAAGGACATTGGCATTATGGATGGCGACCTGCTGGCGGTTCACCGTCAACAGACAGCGGAAAATGGCCAAGTGGTGGTGGCTCGGGTGGACGATGAGGTTACTGTGAAACGCCTGAAACGCACTCGCAGCAAATACGAAATTCACCTGTTGCCGGAAAACGAAGACTTCGAGCCCATTGTGGTAAATCTGCGGGAACAGGAATTTGCCATCGAGGGGCTGAGCGTGGGGGTTTTACGAACGGATATGTAATTCATCCCGTCATTGCAAGGAGTCCGGAGAACAACCTGGCAATCTTGATAACCCCCGTTGGCTGCGCTCGCAATGACGGGGTTTTAATGCAACAACCGCGGCGATTCCTCGCGCACTTCCTGTTCCATCGCTTCTTCTTCATTGATCTGCTCAACCACCTCAATACCCGCATCAATCATGGCTCTGGCCACTTCCACACTGGATTCTTGCAGATAATGCCGGGCCTCTTTGGAAAAACATATTCGCACCAATGGCTCGCCGCCACCATCCGTGCGTTGCAACGCGTAGTCACCGTTGGAGAGTTGAACAATTTCGTAAAGCGTAGTGGGCATGGGGTTACATCTGTTAAACCAGAGAATTGGGAGAGTTTAGCACAAAACAGAGGTGACAAAACGGGAGCTGCACCCGCTACAGAATACAGTTGCCCCCCCCTGTAAGCGCACAAGCGCGCCCTGTTACCTGTGAGCGAAGCGACCTGCCACCTTTATTTCTTCTTGCGCTTATCCTCAATCTCCCACTTGCCGCCCTTGTACCAGGCGCGGAAGCCGGTGGACTTACCTTCCACCTCCGCCTGCACATATTGCTCCTTGGTTTTACGGCTGTAGCGCACGTAGGTGGGCACACCGTCCGGATCGGCTACCGGAGCAGACCACAGGAAGCTGTATTTGGGATCGATGGAGTCCTTATGAGGCAGCATCTCGGCGATTTGCGGCGAGCGGGTTTCCCGGTGCTTGGGAAACTGACTGGCGGCCAGGAACAGGCCGCTGGCACCATCGCGCAGAATGTAGTGGTCGTCCACTTTCACACACTGCAATTCCGGCATGGGCACCGGGTCCATTTTTGGCGGTGCCGGCTGGCCGTTTTTCAGCAGTTTGCGGGTGTTCTTGCAATTTTCGTTGGTGCAGCCAAAGAACTTGCCAAAGCGACCGGTTTTTAGCTGCATTTCGCTGCCGCATTTGTCGCAGTCCAGCACCGGGCCTTCGTAGCCCTTGATCACAAAGGTGCCCTGCTCTACCTCAAAACCATCGCAATCCGGGTTGTTGCCACAGATATGGATTTTGCGCTTTTCGTCGATCAGATAATTTTCCATGGCGGAGTTGCATTTTTTGCAACGGCGCTTGTCCATCAGCTGACGTGCTTCCGCTTCGTCATCGTCGTCTACGTTTATCGCCTCATCCCCGGGCAGCAGGTTTAGGGTGCCTTTGCAGCGCTCTTTCGGCGGCAGGGCGTAGCCCGAACAGCCCAAAAACACCCCGGTACTGCCAGTGCGCACCATCATATGACGGCCACATTTGGGGCAGGGAACATCGGTTTCCGAGGGCGCATTGGGGCGCATGCCCTGTTCGCTCTGCGCCTGTTCCAGCTTGGCGGAAAAGTCGCTGTAAAAGCGGTTGAGTACGTCCTGCCAATCCAGGTCGCCGTCTGCCACCTTGTCCAGGTATTCCTCCATGGCGGCGGTAAAACCGTAGTCCATCAGGTCGGTAAAGTTCTCGTTGAGGCGGTCGGTGACAATATCGCCAATTTTTTCCGCGTAAAAACGCCGGTTTTCCACCCGCACGTAACCGCGATCCTGAATGGTGGAGATAATCGATGCATAAGTGGATGGGCGGCCGATGCCGCGTTTTTCCAGCTCTTTGACCAGTGACGCCTCGCTGTAGCGCGCTGGTGGTTTGGTGAAGTGCTGGTTGGGAATGAGGATATTCAGGTTCAGTTCGTCGCCCACGGCCAGGTCCGGCAATTCCACATCGTCGTCTTTCTTGCGATGAGCAGGCAGCACTTTCAGGTAGCCGTCAAAACGAATCACCCGGCCCTTCACCCGCAGTTCGTAATCACCGGCGGTGACGGTAACCGTGGTGCTGGTAAATTCCGCAGGCACCATCTGGCAAGCCACAAACTGCTGCCAGATCAACTGGTAGAGCTTGCGGGCGTCCGCCTCCATGTCCGACAGGTCACCGGGCATGATGTCGATATTGGAAGGGCGAATGGCTTCGTGAGCTTCCTGGGCGCCGGATTTGCTGCTGTAGGCAATGGCGGCGTCGGGCAGGTATTTATCGCCAAAACGCACGCCAATAAATTCCCGACAGGCCTCCACCGCCTCTTTGCTGAGGTTGGTGGAGTCGGTACGCATATAAGTGATGTAGCCAGCCTCATACAATCGCTGGGCCATCATCATGGTTTTCTTCACCCCGTAACCAAGGCGGGTACTGGCCGCCTGCTGCAGGGTGGACGTGATAAATGGGGCTGATGGCTTTGAGCGGGTTGGTTTGTCTTCCCGATGGCTGACTTGATAATGGGCCGGTTTCAGCTGCGCCAGGGCAGCGTCAGTTTGCGCTTTGTTGCCGGGACGAAAGGCTTTGCCCTGATGACGGGCCACATCAAAGCGGATGATTTGCTCAAGGTCGTCGGCACAACGCTCCAGATCCGCCTGCACCGTCCAGTATTCTTCTGGCACAAAGGCGCGAATTTCCCGTTCCCGCTCCACCAGCATTTTCACCGCCACGGATTGCACGCGCCCGGCGGACAGACCACGGGCGACTTTTTCCCACAGCAGCGGCGACACCATATAACCCACTACCCGGTCGAGAAAGCGGCGCGCCTGCTGCGCGTTAACCCGGTTGTTGTCCAGTTCGCCGGGTTCGGCAAAGGCACCTTTAATGGCACTTTTGGTAATTTCGTTAAACACCACCCGCTTGTAGCGGCCCAGGTCACCGCCAATGGCTTCCTGAAGGTGCCAGGCAATGGCCTCCCCCTCTCTATCCAAGTCCGTGGCCAGATAGATATGGTCGGCGTCTTTGGCGAGTTTTTTCAGCTCCGCCACCACCTTTTCCTTGCCTGGCAGAATCTGGTAATTGGCCTTCCAACCGCGATCCGGGTCAATGCCCATGCGGTTGACCAGTTGTTCTTTGGCTTTGCGGCGCTTGTGTTTGGCTTTTTCTTCCGGCGACATTTTACGGGTCAGGGCAGCGGCCTTGGCGCGAGCCTTTGGGTCTACGGGCTGGCGAGCACCACCGCCGGTGGGCAGATCACGAATATGACCCACACTGGACTTCACCGTATAATCCTTGCCCAGATACTTGTTGATGGTTTTCGCCTTGGCCGGCGATTCCACAATAACCAGTGATTTTCCCATATAGTTTTCAATCCGATTAGCAGCTCATCCCGGCCGCAAAGTCAATACCAACGTCAAACGATCGCCCCAAACTGAACCCTCAGCGGGGTGAAAGTGGCGAATATACACGCACAGAACCGGCACAGGTCAAGAAAAATTTTTTCTTCCCAGAAAATAACTGATAGTAATGAAGGCTACTTTTGCAGGGTTTGTCGCAGGGTTTTGAGAACATCCACAAGGGCGCAAACATCCCCCTCCTCCCCCTGTTCCAGCCAGTGAACCGCCAGCCCCTGACGGGACGCAACAAGGCCGGTAACTCCGGAGGGCAGGCTGGGCAACAACTGCCCCAGCGATTCCTCAATACTCAGTTCGGCAGGCCCCTGAAACCAGCGCCAGTTGGACCATTGCGCCTCCATACCACGACGACTGTTGTGGGTTAACACCCAGGGCCGCAACCCCTCCGGGGCATTGCCACCCCAGGGCAAAAGATAGCTGACAGAATCCAGATCGCGCTCATCATCCCGGGCATCCGGACGGCGGGCAAGTTTCACATGCAAGCCGGCGGCGGAAGCGCAGCGGCGCAGGGTTTCCAGTTTTTTTTGCCTTGGAGATGATTTAAGTCCAATAATGGGCGAAAGAATCAGCGCCAACACCACAATGACCCAAATATATTCCATACTTTCAATAGACCTTTAATTAATTGAGGAGACTGCCCATGTCCAGCTATCAACACATCCTGGTCGGCCTGGATTTGTCACCGGAATCCCGGCAAGTGGTAGACCGGGTCGCCGAATTGTATGCCAGTAACCCCAACGAGCGGCCGAAAATCACGTTGATGCACGTACAGGAACCGCTGTCATTTGCCTACGGCGGCGATATACCCATGGACTTGTCCGAGGTTCAAAGCCAGCTGGAGGAACAAGCCCGAAGCCGTCTGGCGCAGCACGGTAGCACACTTTCTGTGGCCGCAGAGCAGCAGAGGGTCATGGTAGGCCAACCAGCTCACGAACTGCATCGCTACGCGCAAGAAAACCAGGTAGACCTGATTGTGGTGGGCAGTCACGGTCGCCACGGTCTTGCCCTGTTGCTGGGGTCGACCGCAAACGGCGTTATACATGGCGCAGACTGCGATGTACTGGCGGTGCGAATAAGGGAGGAAAACTGAATTTTACATTCATAATCTATGAAGAACTGTCGATAAAAGATAAAGTCAAACATTTGTTTTAACAGTATCTCAGGGCTTTTTATGAAGTGGCGCGCTATTTTCGCGATTTCAGCATTTATCGGCTGTGGCAGTTTGGTTGCCGCGCCGGAAAGCAGCGACATCACCAGCGGCGCGATTGTTATCAACCCCGGCTCACTCAACAGCGTTGACAGCAGCCAGCTGGAACAACAACGGCAAGACTACCAGCAAGCCCTTAAAGCCCTGCGCCGGGGCAACAGCAATGAGTTCCACCGGCTACTGGGCAAGCTGCAACACTACCCCCTGAAACCCTACCTGGAATACGCGCACCTCCAGCCCCGGCTGCACAAGCTGCCACGCCTTGAGATAGACAGTTTTCTGGACCGTTACCAGGGCCAGCGCATCGCCGACAGGGTGCGTTTACAGTGGCTTCGCGCCCTGAAAAACAGCAGGCGTGGCAGCGACTTTGTGCACTACTACAAGCCCAGCCTTGCAGACGCCAAACTGCGCTGCTACTACCAGTACGCCCGCTACCGCACCGGCAACGAACAGCAACAACAAGATGCTTTGCAGCAGGGGTTGGTTCTGTGGAACCAGGGCAAATCCCAACCCAAAGCCTGCAACAAGTTGTTTGCGCAGCTGGAAGAACACCAACTGATCGATGACAAGCTCATCTGGCAGCGCTACAGCAAAGCGCTTTCCAACCGCCAGTACAAGTTGGCCCGCTACCTGCAAAAACGGCTTAAGGCAGAGCCCTACTCCACCTGGGCTGCCAATGCCAGCGCTGCCAGTAAAAATCCTCATCGCATTGGCAACTATGCCCAGTTTGCCGATCAAAGCCCGGAAATGCTGGCGGTAATCGAGCACAACCTGCGCCGCCTCAGTCGTGAAGACCCACAGGCAGCGCTCAAGCACTGGCAGCGTTATCGCAGCAGTCACTCTTTCAAAATGCAGGCCAAGGGCCAAATTAACGAGCGCATTATCAAAGGCCTGCACAAAGAGAAAGCCAGTGCAGCGGCGGATCAGTGGCTGCATCAGACCCTGCCCGAAGCAACCCCTGCACTGTTGGAATGGCGCATTCGCCAGGCCCTGAACGCTGCTCAATGGAGCGATGCTCAGCAGTGGCTGCAGCTTTTGCCCCAGGAATATCGCCAGGAGTCCCGCTGGCAATACTGGCAAGCGCGGCTGGCGCAAAAACTCAATGGCGAAGACCCGGCACCGGTGTATGCAGAGCTGGCTCAGCAGCGCAGCTTTTATGGTTTCCTGGCCAGCGAATGGCTGGGGGGCAGTTACCAGATGAACCACACACCGGCGCAAGCCAGTGATGCCGATGTGAAAATGCTGGCGTTGATTCCCGCCATGGCCCGCGCCCGGGAGCTGTATCACCACGGCGACACACTGGCGGCCCGGCGAGAGTGGCAATACGCCAGCCGCAATTTCAGCGAACGCCAGTGGCAACTGGCCGCAGAACTGGCGCAAAGTTGGGGCTGGAGCAACCAGGCCATCGTCAGCATGATCCAGGCGAGTTTTTGGAATGACATTGAGCGCCGCTTTCCCATCGACCACCACTCGCAATTCGCCCACCAAAGCACCGAACTGGCTATCCACAAGCACTTGCTGCTGGCCCTTGCCCGCCAGGAAAGCGCCCTGGCCACAGACGCCATATCTCCCGTTGGCGCCCGCGGCCTGATGCAACTGATGCCCGCCACCGCCCGGCAAACCGCCCGCAAGTACAAAATCCACCTGGCAAATAATGAGCAACTGCTGGACCCGCAAAAGAATATCGAACTGGGCAGCCGCTATTACCGGGAATTGCTGGACCGCTTTAACAACAACCGCATCCTCGCCACCGCCGCCTACAACGCCGGCCCTCACCGGGTAAAGCGCTGGCTGGAAAACAGCGACATGCAACTGCATTTTGATGCCTGGATTGAAACCATTCCCTTCAAGGAAACCCGCCACTACGTGCAAAACGTGCTGGCGTTTTCCATGATCTACGCTCACCTGCTGGGTTCGGATAGCCGCATGCTCGACGAGCAGGAAAAGGCCCAGCTGCTATAACCCATCGAGATAATCTTTCCGTAGGGTGGATTAGACGCGTAGCGGCGTAATCCACCGACTTCCTGTAGATTTGGCGCAGGACATGAATCCCCAGCTGCTTGCCGTGACTCGCCGTAAATACATCCCTGTAGACTCGTCGCCAGCATCCATGCTGGCCACGGTCACGGCAAGCAGCTGGGGATTCATGTCTTCAAGTTTGGGCGCAAAGCGATACACTACCCATCCTGAAAATTAACAAACCTCTAAACACCGTGAACTCTTTAATCGATATCGGCCTTAACCTGGCCAGCAAAGCCTTTGCCAATGACCGCGATGACATTTTGCAGCGCGCCTTGGAAGCCGGTGTTCAGCATTGTGTACTTACCGGCACGGATATGGAAAGCAATGAAATTGTCGCCCAGCTGTGTGAGTACTATGCCGAGCAATTCCCCAATATGCTGTACTGCACCGCAGGCGTGCACCCCCACCATGCCAGCGAATGGACAGACAACAGCGCCGAAGACTTGAAAGCCTTGGCGAGTAAATCTCAGGTAGTCGCCATTGGCGAAACCGGGCTGGACTTCAACCGCAATTTTTCCACCCCCGAGGAACAACAGCGAGCCTTTGAAACCCAACTGCAAGTAGCAGCAGAAGTGGGTTTACCCGTATTTATGCACGAACGGGACGCCCACCAGCGGCAACTGGAAATCCTTAGGGAATATCGGGATCATTTGGTAGATGGGGTTATCCACTGTTTTACCGGCACCAAACAGGCCCTGTTCAATTACCTGGATATGGATTTACATATCGGCATCACTGGCTGGATATGCGACGAACGCCGGGGCACCGAACTGCAGCAACTGGTAAAAAACGTCCCCTTGCAAAGGTTAATGCTGGAAAGCGACGCCCCCTACCTGCTGCCCCGTACTATCGACCCAATGCCCAAACACCTGAAAAAAAGCCGCCGCAACGAACCGGCGTTTTTGCCTTGGGTATTGCAGGAAGTGAGCCGGCATTATGAATTGCCAGAGAAGGAAATAGCGGCGGGGACTACGGATACGGCGAAACGCTTTTTTCGCATTTGATTGCACAATAGCGACGAGCCATTTGGTAGAAAATTGTCATCGCGAGGGAGCGCAGCGACCGAGATCGCCGCGCTCTGTTCACAATGACAGACGCTCCGGCGGCTATCATCTGTAGCCGCAACGCGGGCGTCCTGTTCACTGTAAGCGCAAAGCGCGCCCTATCTTTTAGGGCTTGCGAAACTTCAACGTCCAGCGATCCGTATTCCCCGTCACCGACTTGCGTCCTACTTCGTAACGCAGTTCATCGTCCAATTTGTAATGCAGTGGCGAGTAGCCGACCAATTCAAAACCTGCGGCCTGTATTTCCACAATGGCTTGTACCGGATCAAAACGGCGGCGGTTTTCTCGGGTTAGTTCCTGCATATGGCGGCGCGTGTGGTCTACCACACCGTAAATGCCGCCGGGTTTCAGTGCCGCAAAAGCCGCTTTGTTCAATTCCTTACGGGAGGCTGTATCCAGGTTATGGTAGTTGCGAAAGGTCAACACCATATCTGCTTTGGCTTTACCCAGGTCGATATTACTGACGGTGTACAGTAGCGGCTCGTCGGTAGAGCGGGCAAAGGTGGTTTTTTCGCCGGCGACTGATACCTTTTCAAAGCCCGGTTGCTCCAGCAGACTGCCCAAGCGCCCTGCGCCAATAGCAACGGTCAACTTGCCCTTGTCCGCCAAAGTGGGGGCCAGCAGTTTGGTGTACCAACCACCGCCAGGCATAATTTCGATCACCGCCATATCGTCTTTCAGGCCAAAAAAATTCAGGGTTTGTATGGGGCGGCGATTGCGATCACGGGCTTTTTCACTGTCTGTACGAACCTCTGCCTGCAGAGCTTTCGACAGCTTGGTGACTACCGGGTCTGGCTCGGCGGCAACGCCAATTGTGGTAGCAGCACACATCAATGCCGCGATGAATAATTGAGTTTTCATGTTATTCCCTCCAAAAATATAAGAAATGCCAACTCGTAAACCAATGAGCTGACCGGGTAACTATAGACGTTTTTTTACCTTTGCGGTGGGCAATGCCTGCAGCGGATTATCTGGCCACGGGTGTTTTGGGTAACGTCCTTTCATTTCTTTTTTCACCTGCTGGTAGCTACTGCGCCAAAAGCTCGCCAGATCTTGAGTAATCTGTAAAGGCCGCCGTGCTGGAGACAGCAGGTGCACCATCAATTCAACCTGCCCTCCGGCAATGCTGGGTGTTTGCAGGCAGCCAAACATTTCCTGGAGTTTTACCGCCAGCACCGGTGGCGACTGGCTGTAGTCTACGGCAATGGAAGAACCTGAGGGCACCGACAGCCTGGCAGGAGCCAGTTTTTCCAGCTCTTGTGGTAACGGCCATGGCAGCAGGTTGGCCAGTATTACCGCCAAATCCAGTTGCTGAAAGTGGCTGAGGCGAGAGATCGGCTCCAGGTAGGGAGCCAGCCAATCATCCAAACTGTCGATTAACGCCTCGTCGGACAGGTCTGGCCAGGGGTTTCCAAGTGTGCGATGCAACAACTGCACCCGGTAGCGCCACTGCTGTATATCCTTTGTCCACGGCAATATCCGCAAGCCCCGTTTGCGTATTACATCCAGCAACGCTGCGGTTTTTAGTTGATTGGCCACCCCCGCCAGTGGCTCGGCATTCAGCACAATGGCGCCAATGCGCTGCTGGCGCTGGGCGATAAATTGCTCGCTGCGGTCGTCCCAGTGTGCCTTTTCTACCACACCAAGCAGCCCGGCCAAGTGGTCTTCGAACAATTGTGGCGACAGCGGCACGGCACCGTAAATGCGATCTTCGGCGCTACCCACCCGCCCGCTCAATTCAGCCACCACCAGCCAGGGCTCTCCCTGCAAACTGCTGTGCGGCGACAACTGCGCCAGGCGGCCATTGCTGAGTTGGTAGTTGTTGTCAGTCTTGAGCTGAGCAATCCGATCCGGGTACGCCAGCGCCAACAGCAAACCTGATACCAGACAGGCATCCACCGTTTTTTCCACATGGGCCTTATCACACAGGGCCAGGTAGCGTCGAGACTGTTCACGCACCCGCTGTTGCCAGCCTTTCAACGCAGGAGGGCAACGTTGGGCTGCCAACAAGCCAAGGGCATCTCCCAGGTCTACCCCGCAATTGGCAGGAAGGCGCTCAGACAATAACGCGGCCAGATCAGCGGCGCTTTTTTGCAAGCCCCACTGCTTTGCCAGCAATAACATATTGGCAAGCCGCGGATGGCAAGGCATGGCGGCCATACGTTGACCATGGGGGGTTAACTGCCAGTGGCCACCTTGGGTTTCGCGGGCGGCCGCGAACGATGCCAGTAACTCCAGCGCCTGTCGATAGGCTCCACCGGGAGGCGCATCCAGCCACTGCAATTCGTTGGGATCATCCACCCCCCAGGCCAGTAACTGCAGAGCCAGGGGTGCCAGATCCGCCTGCAGGATTTCCGGGGTGGCGTGGCTCGCCAGAGATTGCTGCTGCTGATCGCTCCACAGGCGATAGCAAACACCGGGGCCCAGACGCCCTGCCCGCCCCGCCCGCTGCACGCTGGAGGCTTTGGATATACGCCGGGTGCGCAAGCGGGTCATGCCGTTGTTGGGATCGAACTGAGGCTCCCGCGCCAGCCCGGAATCCACAACAGTGGTTATGCCGTCAATAGTGAGGCTGGTTTCAGCGATATTGGTGCTGATTACAATTTTGCGCACATTGGCCTCAGCCGGAGCGATGGCCTGGCGTTGTTGTTCAAAACTGAGAGAACCGTAGAGCGGCGCCAGCAGGATATCTTCTCTGTCCGCCAGCCGTTCCCGAAGGCCGTTGGCAACTCGGGTAATTTCCCGCTGCCCCGGCAGAAACACCAACAGGCTGCCACTGGTTTCTGCCAGCCCACGCATCACCGTATCGACAACTAACGGCTCGACCGGGTCGCCTGTTTTGTGATTCTTGGCGTAGACAATGTCCACCGGGTAGCTGCGCCCCTGACTGGTTACCACCGGTGCGCCACTCAACATCTGCGCTATACGTTCGCCATCCAGGGTGGCGGACATCACCAACAGTTTCAGCGACCTCTCGCTGTCGCGAAAAAGGGCCCGCCCTTGCAGAGTCAGGGCAAGCCCCAGGTCGGCGTCCAGGCTGCGTTCGTGAAATTCGTCGAATATCACCACACCAACCCCTTCCAGAGACGGGTCGTCCTGAAGCAGTCGAGTAAGAATACCTTCGGTAATCACTTCGATACGGGTTTCGGCACTCACCTTGCTCTGCAGGCGCATGCGGTAACCCACGGTTTTGCCCACCGCTTCACCCAACAGTTGCGCCATACGCTCTGCTGCCGCTCGTGCCGCCATACGGCGGGGTTCCAACAGTAGTATTTTTTGGTTGTTCAGCCAGGGTTGTTGCAATAATTCCAGAGGAACCACTGTGGTTTTACCGGCACCGGGGGGGGCCTGTAATACCACCTGGTCGGTGGCGGCCAAGTGTTTTAGCAGTTCTGGCAGGGCCTCTTGAATTGGCAGCTTGTCAGTCATTTTCAGCTTGGTCATTTGCGTACCCAAGATGGGTTTTACTTTCTGTAACACGCCGTGCATACATCCATGTAGGCTCGTCGCCAGCATCCCTGCTGGCCACGGTCACAGAAAGTAAAACCCATCTTGGGTACGCCGCGGTGTAACCGGGATTGCTCAGTTGATCTTTTTATACAAATCTCCCGACCCAGCGCCACAGGCAATAATGGTGCGCATCATATCTTCCAGTTTGATATCCGGGCGCAGCTCTACCTGCTCTGGTTTCAGGTGGTACATGTTGCCAGAAGTGGGATTGGGGCCAGTGGGTACAAATACAGTGAAGTCACCATTGTCGTGACGGGATGTCACCAGTGCCGTGACGTTGGTGGGGCTTTGCGGGCCAAATATTTTTGCCCGGCACACTTCGCCATTGGCAAACGGGGATTTGCTGGCATCGCCAAAAAACTGCGCGATCACCTCCTTGACCATGCGATAACCCGGCGCCAGCTTGAGCAGGTAACGGTCGAACAGCCGATGGGCCCAGGCACCAATACGGGTTGAGACCAGAGAACCCACCACAAAGCACAGCACCAGAATAATGGCGATCACAATCAGGTCGCCCACCAGCTCCGGCAATCGGTTATCCCCCACCACCAGATTGGTAAGCGGTTGAATCCAGTTGGTAATCAGTGCAAACAGCCATTTGAACGCCGCCGCCAGTATCACCACTGGCAACAGCACCATGACGCCACCGATAAAGATCTTTTTCATTGTCATTCCTTGCTATCACGTCTGATGTGAAGGCATAAACTCGATATTAATGTTTGTGAACCTGACCAGCATGGATGCTGGCGACGAGCCCCTGGGAAGGGTTGACGGCGTGTCACAAACATGAATACCGGGCTTGTGCCGGGTTCTATGCTCATTGTACTGATTCAGGTTGCATTCAGGTTACCTCCGTTAATCTTTCCAGCAAGTCGGAAAAACCGGCCCCACCCCTAAAGGAGAATGACCATGAAAACACCCATATTAAAATCCGCCCTGTTAAAACCGGCGCTGGTTGTTGTGGCGCTGGCAACCCTGTCTGGCAGTGCAATGGCCGGCGGCCATCGGGACTATTATGACAGGCATAACGATCGCCATTACAGCAAACACCACTACAACGGCAACCACACGGACTACGCCCGAGTGATCAGCGTAAAGCCTATTTACAAAAAAGTTCGCACTTATCACAGCGACTATCGCCATGACGATGGTTACGACTACTACGACCGCGGCTCCTCTAAAAAGCCGCTGATCGGCGCCATCATTGGCGGCGGTGTGGGACACGCCCTGGGCAACCACAAAAAAAGCAAACGTGCAGGCGCCGTGGTGGGCGCAGTGCTGGGCGCAGCCATCGCTTCAGACGTCAGCAAAAAACACCGTCATCATGGCTATCGGGATCGCGGTTATTACGACTATCATCAGGAAATCGTCGGGTATAAAGTAAAATACCGCTACAATGGCCGGGTGTATAAAACTCGCACCCAATACGACCCCGGCAGACGCATCAAAGTAGTGGTAGATGTGCGCCCCGCACACCGACACTATTAATCCGGCACACTTGCGCGGAAGTGCTTGAGTTTATTGAGCTCGCGCTGGCTACGCCAGCAGCGGCACATCCCTGTACCGCATTATTAGCCCGGCACTAATTGCCGCCGGGTTAAACTTTGCCCCATCAGTAGAGGAACCTGTTATGAACTACCTACCCACTGTATTACCCAGGTATACCGGCAAGTTCCTCTGCGCGCTTTTTCTTGGTGCCAACATCGGCCTGACCAGCCTGCCAGCTAACGCAGATATCAGCCGCAAACAGGCAGCTACTATCGCTGGAAAAAATGGCGGCAAAGTGCTGAAAGTGTCACCTTCTACCCGCAAAGGAAAGAAAGTGTTTCAAGTCAAGATTTTGACCCGCTCCGGTGAAATTCGCTACCTGGTAATCGATGCCAAAAACGGCAAAATACTCAGGGGCCGATAACACCATGCGTGTGCTGATTGTTGAAGACGAAACCGCACTGCGCGAACAACTGCAAAGCTCGCTCAGTGCGGAAGGGTACGCGGTAGACGCTGCCGCCGATGGCAAAGAGGGCCTCTACTACGGCAGCGAATACCCCTACGATCTGGCAGTGGTGGATATTGGCCTGCCTGGTATGGACGGTATTGAACTGATCAAAACCCTGCGCCGGAAAGACCGCGCCTTTCCCATACTGATTCTTACCGCCCGCGGCAATTGGCAAGACAAAGTGGCCGGGCTCGAGGCCGGTGCTGACGACTACCTGGTAAAACCCTTTCACCGGGAAGAACTAAAAGCCCGCATTCACGCCCTGTTGCGCCGGGCCGCCGGACACGCCAGTTCCACAGTGGCGTTTGGCCCACTGCAAATCGACACCGCCAGCAAACAGGTCGCCCTGAAAGGCACGCCACTGGAACTGACCAGCTACGAGTACAACACTCTGGAATACCTGAGCCGCAACCCCGGCAAAGTAATTTCCAAAACCGAACTAACAGAGCATCTCTACGACCAGGACTTTGACCGGGACAGCAATGTGATTGAAGTGTTTATCGGTCGCCTGCGCAAAAAACTCGACCCGCAAGGCAACCTCAAGCCCATCGCCACCGTGCGCGGCCAGGGCTATCGCTTCACACTGCAAAGTGCCGGGACAGGCAACGCCGTATGAAACCTTGGCTGCACTCCCTGGCAGGCCGCTTTGCACTGGCATCGCTGCTGGTACTGCCCCTGTTCCTGGGCCTCAGTGGTCTGGCACTGGAGCGCAGCTTTCGCCACAGTCAGGAATCCGCCCTTGAGGAGCGGCTAAAAAGTACGATTTATCTGCTGATGGGCGCAGCAGAGCTGGAAGGGGAGCAACTGTGGATGCCGGAAAGGTTTACCGAACCGCGACTCAATCAGCTCAACTCTGGCCTGTTGGCCACCATAGGTGATCACCATCAAATCCTGTGGCAATCTGCCTCTGCTCTGGCGGCAACACTGCCCTCGCCTGCCACCCCCTTGCGCACCGGTCAGCAACAATTTCACAAGCCCGGCAAAGAGGATGAGCTGCCTTATTACCGTTTTCACTACGATGTCAGCTGGCAACAACCATCTGGCGACAACCGCCAGTTGCGCTTTACCGTTGCCCAGGATCACAGCCCCGTAGAATCACAGCTGAGCGCTTACCAGCAGCAGTTATGGCAATGGCTCGGCGGCCTGGGATTATTTCTGATGGCGGCACAATTGCTGATTATGCGCTGGGGTCTAAAACCCCTGAAGCGAGTTGCCAGCGACTTGCAGTCCATCGAACAGGGCCAGCAACAACTGCTGCAGGGCCAGTACCCACGGGAAATCACCCCGGTTACCGAAAACCTCAACCGAGTATTACAGAGCGAACGCCAGCAACGAGAGCGCTATCGCAATACCATGGCGGATTTGGCCCACAGCTTGAAAACGCCGTTGGCTGTCATGCGCGGTCAATTAGAGGATGGGCATAAATCACCACAGGAACAGCAGCTTGAGCGTATGGAACAACTTGAGCGCATGGACCAAATTGTGCGCCATCAGCTACAGCGGGCTACGGTTGGCAGCAGTGCCAGCAATCATCGATGCCAGGTGGCACCAGTGGTGCAACGCCTGCTGGCGGCGCTGAAAAAAATACACCAACCCGCAGGGGTTCGCTTTACCACAGAGTTGGACCCCAATTGCCTGTTTCGTGGCGACGAAGCCGACCTGATGGAGCTGCTCGGCAATCTGCTGGAAAACGCCTGCAAATACGGTGCGGGGGAAGTATGGGTCGGTGCAGCAATCATCAACCACAGACTGCAACTGACTGTTGATGACAACGGCCCTGGCATTGCGCCGGAAAAGAGAGAGTCTATTTTGCGCCGGGGCGTACGGGCAGATACCACTACCCCCGGCCAGGGCATTGGCCTGGCGGTAGTGCAGGAGATAGTTACTGCCTATCAGGGGACACTGTACATTGAAGATTCACCCCTGGGGGGAGCGCGCTTTCGGGTGGTGATGCCGGTATAAACGTGCACACCGTCATCGCGAGCGTAGCGCCGCGATCTCAAGCAAAGTGGCTGAGGACTCGAAGAGTAAGCGATGGCTGTAGGAGATTGCCGCGTCGCTGCGCTCCTCGCAATGACGCACAATACGCCATCAAACCCTGTGCAACACAAACTCCAAGCGCCCGTCCAGCATCAGCACGCCACGTTGAATGGTAAACGCCTGCAACTGCCGCTCTACCACCGCCTGAGCGTGGCAGTGCCTCTGCAGCCCCTGTCGCGAGCCGGGTTGGAGGGTAAAACTGCTTTCCGATGCCACGCCGTAGCGATAATCCGACGGCGTTTTCTGGCGGTCTCGCTGCACAAAACCGTGGCCGCGAGTGCCGCTGTGCACATGGGGCTGCAATGCCTGTGACAGTGCCGCCAGAGCGCTGTTATCCAAATAATTAAACAAATCCCAGAACAGCAGCAAATCGAAACAGCGACCCTCAGGCAATGCCAGTGCCCGGGTAAAATACTGCTGCAATTGTTGTTGCTTTTGATCTTCTGTCAGCCCCTCATCCACAACCGGCAAAGGCAGCAAGTCAAACAGATCGGCAAACTGCAGGCGGCAGCGATAGGCAGAAAAAAAATCCAGGGTGGCCGCCACGCCGGGGCCAACATCCAGCACAGAAAGTGGCTGCTCAGGTTCCAGCCGCTCGGTCAGGGTGGCAAACAACTGACTCTGCTGCACGTTGGCAGCAGAGTCACTGTGGCTATTTACTGGTGTGTGCTGTGATTCCGTTGTGGTTTTGCGAAACACAGCAATCAGGATGCGCTTTTGGCGGCCTCACCGGGCTTGTTGTTGTCTTTGTGAAGCTCTTTCACTTCAGCGGCTTTCGGTGCCTTGGGTGCAACGGCAACGCTGTTGCCCGGGTCCATATCAATACTGCCCTTGAATTTGGCGCCGTCTTCCAGGGTGACTCTGGGGGCAACGATATTACCGCGCACATTGCCGCTTTTGGAAATTGTGACTTTTTCATGGCCGGCAATATCACCCTGTACCTCGCCATCAATGCGCACCATCTTGGCGGTGATATCTGCCTTTACCGCACCGCTTTTACCCACTGAAAGTTCGTGATCACTGAGGCTCACCGTTCCGTCTACCTTGCCGTCGATCACCAGGTTTTCGCCGCCGCTGATATCACCCTTGATGTGAATGGTTGCGCCAATCATGGCGCAAGCACGGGACGGAGAGGTAATGCTGGTGGCCGCCAGGTCACCGCGATCAACCTGGCTGTTGGAAACGGGTTTGCTGTACTTTTCATCGGACTTCTTGTCGAACATGGCTGCGATCTCTTATGGGTTGCAAGAACCTGAATCATCCGCGCAAAAAACGCCGCTTACCAGTACGCAAGTCACAGAATGCATAGAAGCCGCCTCGCTGTACCGCTACAATTCGTGCCCAAAAATAACGTTACAGTCACATGCGAATTTTCCTGGCCCCTATGGAAGGGGTGGTCGATCACCATATGCGCGACCTGCTCACTGATTTGGGCGGCGTTGATTTGTGCGTGACGGAGTTTGTGCGAGTAACCGACGCCGTATTGCCAGAGCGCGTGTTCAAACGCTTGTGCCCGGAATTGCTCAACCACTGCCAAACCCCGGCAGGTACACCGGTGCGCATTCAACTATTGGGCAGCAATCTGGACAAACTGGCCCGCAACGGTGCCAAAGCCGCCCGCATGGGGGCCAGCGCTGTTGATTTGAATTTCGGCTGCCCGGCAAAAACCGTCAACAGCAGCGACGGTGGTGCCACCTTATTGAAAGACCCACAGCGGGTATACGATGTGGTCAAAGCAGTGCGCGATGCAGTGCCGGACCATATACCGGTCACCGCCAAAATTCGCCTGGGTTTTGCCGACCGCAGCCGCTACCTGGATAACGCCACCGCCGCCTGGCAGGGAGGCGCCAGCGAGTTGGCAGTGCACGCCCGCTCCAAAGCAGACGGTTACAAACCACCGGCATACTGGGACTACATAGGTCGTATACGTCAGGCGGTGGATATACCGGTAATTGCCAACGGAGAAATCTGGACGCTGGGTGATTATCGGCGTTGCAAGCAGCAAACCGGCTGTACGGATTTTATGCTGGGGCGAGGTTTGCTGGCGCAGCCCGATCTGGCCCTGCAAATCAAACATTTTGAAGCCGGCACAGCGTACACTCCCCTTCCCTGGCACGATGTCTGTCAATTGCTCTACCGCTTTTACCGGGAAACCGGCGCCGCCTACCCGGAGAAATTCCTCGGCAACCGCGCCAAACAGTGGTTGATGTATTTGCAGCGCAGCTATCCGCAGGCCGCAGAACTGTTTGCCGAGATTAAACGCTTTCGGGCACACCAGGATTTTCAGGCGGCTTTTGACCGCCAGTTTGACAATGGCGACAAGATTGCGCAGATTGGCGACACAATAATTGAAACGGAGAGCTCCAATGACTGACAATCCCTACTCTACCCCGCAAGCGGACACCGCAGGCCCACACAGCAATCAAAATGTTAGCCAGGACGTTATCGACAAGCTGGCTGGCACCAAACCCTGGGTAACCCTGATTGCCGTACTGTTTTACATCAGCGCCGGGTTTATGATTCTTGGTGGCGCGGGCATGATGGTGGCTGGAAGCGCCATAGATAATGCCACAGGCACGGCAGACTTTATTGGCACAGGGGTTTTGGGGTTTATCTATATTTTCTCTGCACTGCTCTACTTGCTGCCAGCACTGTATTTGTCCCGTTATGGATCGCGCATTGGCGATTTAGTAAATAACCCCGACGAAAGCAGTTTGGTGGCGGCCATTGAACAACAGCGCAAGTTTTGGAAATTTGCCGGTATTCTTTGCATCATTATGCTGGCGCTGATGGTTGTGGGTATGCTGGCTGCCATTGCTATTCCGATGATGGCGATGTGAGACCTACATTGTCATTGCGAGGCCGCAGGCCGCGGCAATCTCGACCAGTATGGCAGAGGAGCTGGGGGATTGCCGCGTTGCTGCGCTCCTCGCAATGACGGGTTCAAATCACTTCAAACTCTTTGACACCACCTCGTAAACATCTTTCGACAAGTCCGCCGTTGCCATAATCCGGCTCAACTGTTGTTTCATCAGCTGTTGCCGCTGTGGTGTTTGCTTTTGCCATTTGGTTAATGGCGCCAGCAGCCGGGCGGCAATTTGTGGGTTAAGGTTGTTCAGTTCAATTACCGTATCCGCCAGCAATTGATAACCGGCACCGTCGGCACGGTGAAAATGAATATGGTTATTGGCGCAGAAAGCGCCGATCAATGAGCGCACCTTGTTGGGATTTTTGATATCGAATGCCGGGTGCTGCATCAGTTCCCTCACTCGTTCCACGGCACCTGACTGGGGGGCAATGGCCTGTATACCAAACCATTGGTTGACCACCAGAGCCTCGTGCTGCCATTGATGGTAGAACGCCGGAATCAGTTCCGCCGCCTGTTGCCCGGCAGCGGCGCCATCGGCGCAGGCCAACAGTGACAGCGCGGCGCTGCTGTCGGTCATATTGTTGGCGCTGTCGTATTGGTTGCGTGCCAGTGCAATAGCCTCGTCATCCGCCTGCAGCAAATAGCCGAGCGCTACGTTTTTGAGGCTGCGTTTGGCAATTTGGGCGGCATCGGGCTCGTAGGGCTCTGTAACTTGATTGTTGTCGTAGGCCGCCTGGAATTCGTCTTTCAGCTGTTCCGCCAACTGACCTCGCACAAACTCCCTGGCGCTGTGTATTTCATCCACATGGATCACGTCTGCCTCTTCCGCAAGGTACGCTTCGCTGGGCAATTTCAGCATCAGCGCCACCATCGCCGGATCCAGGGTGTCATCGTTCAGCACTGAGCGAAAGGCTTCCACCAATGTGCTATCCATCTCCAGAATGCCGCCGTTCAATTGCACGTTAACCAGTTCTGCAAGAGTTTCAGTGGCCAGGGTCTGACAGGCATCCCAGCGGTTAAAGCCGTCGCTGTCGCGACTCATCAAAAACAATAAATCGTCTCGGCTGTAGGGAAAGTTCAGTTTCACCGGCGCGGAAAAATCCCGCAACAGAGATGGCACCGGTTGTTCTGTAACGTTTTCAAAAACGAAACTCTGCTTGCGGCCGGTCACTTCCAGTACGATATCAGTGCAAGTTCGATCCTGTTCGACACCCTGCAATTGCAGTGGCAAGTCACCCTGCTGCCCCACCAGGCCAACAGTTACCGGAATATGGAAGGGATATTTTTCAGCCGCTTCCGGCGTGGCCGGGCAGCTCTGCGTAAAGTTCAGGGTGTAGGTTTGCGCGTCGGCGTTGTATTCACCGCTCACATCCAGCCTCGGCGTGCCCGCCTGACTGTACCAACGTTTGAACTGGGTGAGGTCGCGGCCAGACACTTCCTCCATGCAACGGGTAAAGTCGTCAATGGTGGCCGCGTCGCCATCGTGACGATTAAAGTACAGGTCGCTGCCTGCACGAAACAGTTCCGGGCCTAACAATGTGTGGTACATGCGCACCACTTCACAGCCTTTTTCATACACAGTAAGGGTGTAAAAATTGGAAATTTCGATAAAGCTGGCGGGCTGCACCGGGTGCGCCATGGGACCTGCGTCTTCGGAGAATTGCGCGGTGCGCAGCAGACTGACATCCTCTACCCGCTTGACTACCCGCGAGCCCATATCCGCCGAAAATTCGGCGTCGCGGAATACGGTAAATCCCTCTTTCAAACTCAATTGAAACCAGTCCCGGCAAGTGACCCGGTTGCCGGACCAGTTGTGGAAATATTCGTGGGCAACAATGGCCTCTACTCGCTGAAAAGCGGCATCGGTGGTGGTTTCAGTTTTTGCCAGAACCGCCGAAGTGTTAAAAATATTCAGGCCTTTGTTTTCCATGGCGCCCATATTGAAGGCGTCCACGGCAACGATCATAAAGATGTCCAGGTCGTATTCGCGACCGTACACTTCTTCGTCCCAGGCCATGGATTTTTTCAGCGAACGCATGGCGTGGTCGCATTTGTCGATGTCTTTTTCTTCCACAAAAATGCGCAGCTCGATAGTGCGACCACTCATGGTGGTAAAGCTGTCTTCAATATATTCCAGGTCCCCGGCCACCAAAGCAAACAAGTAGCTGGGCTTTTTGAAAGGGTCGTGCCAGGTGACAAAGTGGCGATTGTTGTCCAGCTCGCCTTTTTCGATGGAGTTGCCGTTGCTAAGCAGCACCGGGTAGCGAATTTTATCCGCCACTACGGTGGTGGTGTACTCGCTCATTACATCCGGGCGATCCAGGTAGTAGGTGATTTTGCGAAAGCCCTCTGCTTCGCACTGGGTGCAAAACATGCCATCGGATTGGTACAAGCCCTCCAGGGAGGTGTTTTCCTGGGGTTTGATAAATACCAGCGATTCCAGCACAAAGTCGGCGGGCACCTGTTTGATGGTAAGGGTTTCTGTATCGGTACAATATTTCGTGGCGTCCAGCACACGACCATCGATTTTCAACTCCCGCAATTCCAGGTCGATGCCGTGCAGTACAAGTTCGCTGTTTTCACTGGCTGTGCTGTTGCGACGTATATTGAGTTTGGCGGCAACAGTGGCACCTTCCTCCATTAATTCTACCCGCAGTTCGGTGGTGTCGATCAGGTAGTTTGGTGGCTGGTAGTCTTTCAGGTAAATGGTTTTGGGTTGTGCGTCTTTCATGGGGTTTTCTCTGTGCTCCGTCATTCTGAGCATTTTTCTGTACCCTGTCATTCTGAGCGCAGCGAAGAATCTCAACAGGCAATGCACATATGAGATCCTTCGCTACGCTCAGGATGACAATATTCAATAATTGAGTGTCACGTTATAAGCGGTGAATTTACGAACATTAATCACTCCGGTATCGAACATCAGGTATTGACCCTTAATGCCCATCAGTGTGCCTTCCACTAGCGGAGTTTTGTCGAAATTAAAACTGGTCACCTTGGTGGGGTATTCGATCACCGGGTAATCAATATTTACTGCCTCGGCACCATCGACAGGCTGGATGGCGTTGATGCCAAAGCGGTCGGTCAAGGCCGACAATTCCGTTTTGCACAGTTCAAACAGTTCGTCTCGTTTGGCCTGTAAATCCACGGCCACCACATCGTTTTTCAGCATGGCGCGCCAGTTGGTTTTGTCTGCCACATGCTGACGCAGGGCATCTTCCACCAGGCCGGACTGCTGCCGTGTGGCAACGCGCAAAATCGGCAATGCCTGCACTGCACCCTGGTCAATCCAGCGTGTCGGTATCTGATTGGCGCGGGTAATGCCCACCTTGACGCCCGACGAGTTTGCCAGGTAAACAATATGATCGGTCATGCAGAATTGTTCGCCCCACTCCGGCTCGCGGCAGGTGCCCTGGTCATAGTGACATTTTTCCGGGCTGATGATGCAGCTGTCGCACTGAGCCAGGCGACTGAAGCAAGGGTAGCAATACCCCTGGTTAAAGCTCTTTTTGGTTTTGCGGCCACAGTGGTGACAATGGATGTCGCCAGCGTATTCCAGTCGCAGAAATTCACCCACCAACGGGTTGAGGTCTATTCGTTGCTCGTCCAAAGGCAGTTGGTACTGCACCCGATCCGCCAACTCAACGGACATTTTTTTCAGGTGACCACTGTGGCAATTAGCACTCATTTACTGTTTCCACTTCAGGGTTTCAGAATCATCCAGGGACAGGTCGGTTTCACAGCCGGTGGGCTTTGGCGGTACATAACCGCTGCGTTTTTCCGGCGGCAAATGCTTGTGCTCCCAGGCGATCACCGCCTGCATACACAGCTCCCGCTGTTCCGCAGTCAGGGTATTGCCATCGGGCCATTTGCCCAGCTCCACAGAGCGTTTGAGATTTTGGTAAATATCCGGGGTGATGTTGTTTAATAACTGCTGAAAATCCATAAGGCATCCAGGAGGAAATATAAACGGCGATTATATCAGCGCCTTGATTTTGGCGCCGACACCATAGCCAGCACAAGGCCGGTGAGTAAGCCCCCCAGGTGGGCGGCATTGGCAATTCCGGTACCAAACAGTTGCGTAAGAGTGCCGGTCATACCCAAAACCAGGAAGACAAACATCATGGCAAACAACATTGGCGGAAAAACCAACAAGGGGTGAGGGTCGCGCTGCTGTCGCAGCCACAGGTATCCCATCAACCCGTAAACCACACCGGACATACCGCCAAAATGGATGGACTGGCTCCACAGATACTGGGCAATATTGCCGCCGAGCCCCGTGGCAACAACAATCATCAACAGGCGGCCACTGCCACACACCTGTTCCAAACGGCTGCCAAACACCCACAGCCAAAGGCAGTTAAACACCACATGGCTAACGCCAAAATGAAGAAATATCGGCGTCAGCCAGCGCCACAATGTGGCCACTGACCACTGTTCGTAAAACGGAAACAGCAACAGGCCGGTGATCGACGGAGACAGCTCAACCAACAAAGCCCCCGCCAGGCTCAACAAAATCCCCCACATCACCACCGGGAATTGGCGAAACAATTGCCACAATCGTTTTACCCCCTGTCCACCATTGCCAATGTGGAGTTTTGATGAGGGTGCAGCGCCGTAAGACCACGGGTCCTGAGCTGCACGGCGCTGGGACTCCATCACCTGCCGCACCAACTGGCCCACTTCCACAATATGCTCTGGCTGTTCAACCCACAGGGATTGGCGTTGTTCTTCGCGCACTATTCGGTGATTAATGCCTCGGCGCTGCAGCTCCGCCAGCAAATTTTCCGGATTCCAGCTGGGAGGAAACTGTGCCACCAGGGTCCAATTGTTTTCAGTCACCGTCATTTATGGGTTTTGTTGTTGCGATGGATGGCACCTACACGGCTGCCCCAACCCAGTTTGCTGCGACAGATTTCGTAAAAATTGTGGTCGGAGGGATGAATCAAACGTAGCTGTTTGGCTTTTTTACGAATGGAGATCACGTCACCCGGTTCGGTTTCTATGTGATTTTGGCCATCGCAGGTAACAAATGGGTGCAGCTCGTTGAGGTCGCTGACACGTATTTCGATTTCACTGTTGCCCGGCACCACGATGGGCCGACTGCTGAGGGTATGAGGGTTCATGGGCACCAGTACAATGGCGTCCAGATCCGGGTGCAAGATAGGGCCACCGCCGGAAAGTGCGTAGGCGGTGGAGCCGGTGGGCGTGGCCAGAATCAGGCCATCGGAACGCTGGCTATTGACGAACTGGCCATCGATATAAAGTTCAAATTCCATCATGCGCACCGACTGCCCCGGGTGCAGCACCACATCGTTAAGGGCAATGCCTGTGCCGATTTCTCCGCCATTGCGCGTGACGGCGGTCTCCAGCAAAAAACGGCTGGACTCGATGTAATTCCCGGCCAGCACTTCCCGCACCCGCGGGCCAATTTCGTCCGGGTATATGTCGTTGAGAAACCCCAGTCGACCGCGATTGATACCCAGCAGGGGCACATCAAAATCCACCATTTCCCGAGCGGCACTGAGCATGCTGCCATCGCCTCCCACCAGAATTGCCAGATCTATACAGTCGGCAAATTCCTGGCAGTCACACACCGGGTACTCAATGCCCTCGTCATTGACACCATCTTCCTTGAGAAAAGCCGCAGCACGGGAATCCACCATCAGGGCGTGGTCTGCGCCCAAATCGCTGACCAGGTAACGCAGTGACTCTACAACTTCCGGGTATTGCACGCGGGCCATCAGGCCAATGCGGGGAAATGAGGGCATACCATGCTCTTGTGACAATCGTGGAAGCATCGATTATACACAGGGGGCACCATCACTCAACGCACGAAGGTAGAGTCAACCTCCCCTCGCAAACAGGCCATCATGTACGGAAATTCTTCGGTGATGTAGTAGCCGTACACGCCATTAACCGTCATGCCATTGCACTCGTCCAGGTCACCCAGGCCGTCTACATATTCGTAATCATCGCGGAAGGCGCCGTCATAATTGCCACCGGGGTTGCCATCGCCCGTGGGCCGGGCACCGCTTCTCAGGCGATAGCTTGAGGTGGCCTGGCGCACAGTGCCGTTATCATCGAACCAGGTGCCAAAGATGGGAAAACCATCGGCGGCAAAGCCCACCACCGGCGACGCAATATTGGTATGACTGTGAAACAGCGCATTGGGAGAACCGTGATAGTGGTAACTGCCATTGGGCTGGGCATGGGCATTGTGGCTGTCCATGGCAAAACCACTGTTTTCAAACAACGGGTCGAAACGCCAGGGCTGATCCATGTTGTTGCAGCCGGTGCGTTCGTCGCCAACCCCAAAGCAGGCGGCAGCCAGCAGGTCGATTTTTACGCCGTTGAGCATCACGCCATTGTCCGAACCAATGGCAATGGGCGTGGGTTGAGCGGCGAATTGCGGGTTGACGGTAATTTGATAATTTTGGTTCTGCTCGGACACATCATTGGCAAAACTGCGGCTGCCATCGTTGAAGTCGTGGTTGGGAATACCGTTGGACTGAATCACACACTTGTCACCGTTGACACTGATGGTCAGCGCCCCGGCAAACAGCACATTGTTGTTCACATCCCGCGCTGAGGATTGGTAATTGTTGATGTAATCCTGGCAATTGGCGCTCAGGCTGGTGAGTATGGCGCCGGTGATGTCGATGGGGTCTCCACTGGGCGGAATACCCGTACCACCGCCCGCCCCCTGGCGAATTTGCAGTGCCTCGGTGCGCAATTGGTCCACCGTGTCCGAAAAATCCAAACCACTCAGCAATAAGTTATTGGTTTCGTCCGGATTGTCGATCAGATCATACAGCGTTTGGCTGCCGTCGCTGAGTTCTATCAGCTTGTAACGGTCATTGCGAATAGCCCAGCCGGAGCGCTGGTCACTGTCGAAATCTGTGTAGATATACTCTCTGGAAGGACTGTTGGCATCCGTCAATAGCCCGGCAAAACTCTGGCTGTCGTGAATGGCAGTGGTACTGCTGCCCGCCAGATCGGTTATGGTGGCAAACAGATCGGTACTGTTCACCAGGGCGCCCTCGCGCTGGTTTTGGCGTGTGACACCGGCACCGGAAACCACCAATGGCACACGCACGCCGCCTTCCGTCAGGCTGCCTTTGGAACCGTTGGCAAACACAAGTTGATCAGTAACCCGTGCCGGGCTGCCGTTGTCGCCAATGTAAATAATCACTGTATTGTCTCGCTGCTCCTGCTCCATGGAGTCCAACAGGCGGCCAATCTCTGTATCCATGGCTTCAATGGCTGTGAGGTAATAGTCTCGCGGGTTGTCGTTAATGTCAGCAGTTGCACCGGACAAACTGGCGCTGTGCAAGTCATCAGGGGGCAAGTGAAATGGCGCGTGGGGTGCAATATAGGCGAGCCACAAAAACCAGGGACCAGACCGGGATTGCAGCCAATCGATGGCCTGGTCCGTCAGTTCTGTAGTGTTGTAAGTGGCCGATGGGGACGTCTGCCCGTTGACGGTGAAATTCCACTGGCTGTAATCGTTCACTCCCCCGCCCAGCACACCGGCAAAGTGTGGAATACCCATATCGTTGGGGTGGCTGTCCGCTGCATTGCCCCCACCCAGATGCCACTTGCCCACCAGGGCAGAGTCGTAACCCGCTGTGGCAGCATCGTTGGCAAGAAAGGAATGCAGGGTGACTTCGTCGTCTGGCAGGGTAGCGCCGATAGAGGTCACGCCTGTATTGACGCCGTACTTACCCGTAATGATGCTGCTGCGCGTTGGCGTACAACCGGGGGTTGCCCAAAAGTTATCGAACACCAGACCATCATCCGCCAAAGCGTTCAACCTGGGCGTATTGGGCAGATCCATGGACAGATCGTATTGCGCCGATGAATCCAGGCCCTGATCGTCAGAGATAATCAGCAGAATATTGGGCCGCGAAGGGTCAACACCGCCGGGTGGGTTAGGGTCTGGGTTAGGGTCTGGGTCTGGGCCTGGATCGGGAGTCGGCTCCGGGTCGGGAACCGGTACAGGGTTCGGCACACCACTGCCCGTGCCGCTGTCAGAGCCACCACCGCCGCCGCAGCCAGCCACCACAACAGTCATCAATGCCAAACACACTACCCACGATTTCATAACACTGCCCCATTCGTTTTTGATGCTCAGAGTCTATGAGGGGTGTGTGCAAGTTTGGGTATGCTGATTGTCAGGGGTGGGTAAATATTGTGTAAAGACTTGGACTCAGGTCTTGTATGGATCCCCACCTGCGCGGGGATGACGAACTTAAGTAAGTATAATTCGGCTCTGACTCCTTTAACGCTTTAACGACCCTTTAACGAGGGCGTAAAAAGGGCAGTTGGCGTTTAACCAACGGCCCTTTTCGAGCAGGACAATGTTAATCAGGCCAGCGCTTCCAGCCCCTTATCATCCACCAGGTTCAACAGCTTCAGTGACGGGCCATTTGGCTTTTTCTGGCCCTGCTCCCACTTCTGAACCGTGGACAAACTGGTGTTAAGATAGGCCGCAAACACCGATTGGCTGGCTTTCTGGCGGGTGCGGATGCGCTTGATCTGCGCCGCCGTGTACTGTTTTACCGGCGGCAGGCACAGGGCGTCAAACTCGTGCATGGTGGTGATGTCCATCACCCCGGCTTTGTGCAGCCCTTGTGCTGTTTCATGGATGGTTTCCAGGAGAGATTTAGTCATCATCTATCACCTCTATTTCAATCAGTTCTCCAGCTCTTAAAGCCTGTGCCAGTTGCTTATCGTCGTGGCCCAATAGCTCCGCAGCCAACAGTTTCAAAGCCTTCAGTTCCCTGGTATTCACATTGGCCCGCTGGCTTTTGGCAAACCCGTACAGGAAAAAGGCTTTGTCACTCACCTTGAACGCCAGTAAGGTTCTTACGCCACCGCTCTTGCCTTTATTGCCGAGGGCAACCCGTTTCTTGCACACGTTGCCGCCCAGTTTGGCATCGATCAAGCCCTGTTCCATTTCCTGGACAGCGTCAATCAACGCCTCGTCACTCAGCCCTTCGTCTTCCGACCATTTGCTGAACGCCTTGGTTTTAAAAATTCGCACATTGTGTCCTTGGAATTTGACCGCAACTATAGCACCTAGTGCCATATTGTAACACTATCTCTCTGCCATCTTCTTAGCCGCTTCTTTTGGCTGTAATGCAGGGGCGCGACAGCGCCCCCTGTGCCGTTGCAAAGCGGCGAGAGGCTACTGCCCCTCGACTTTGTGCATATGTTCGCGCTTGACGACCCACACACACTACGGCAAGTGGATCAAAGGAGATGCACCCAACCAAGCGGCGCGCATATCAACAATGCTGGGATTCTCGGGTAAGCGTCCGGCCAACACATCTACCGATCCGGTGTTGATCCGATAATGATGGTGTCCACCTATTATTAAGTGGACACCTATTATGGATACATTAAGCGGCACCTCACTCTCATTCCCG